>JASHVB010000012.1 GCA_030039695.1 Acetobacteraceae bacterium | reverse complement strand
GCAGAAGGATGGGGCGGAGGGCCTGGCGTTCGTGTCGGGCAACAACTGAGCTGAGGCCTCCTGCCGGTGGGAGGCCTGCAGGTCTCGCACTGACGCGGCTCACACTTGCTGGTGGTCGCCAAGAAAGTCAGCCAGCGCCCGCGTCTCTTCCTCGCCAAAGCGCAAGCCCAGCTTGCTACGGCGCCAGAGGACATCCTTGGCCGTGCGTGCCCATTCGGTACGCACCAGCCAGTCGACTTCGCGCTCAGTCAGATCGGCGCCGAAAACTTGGCCGAGATCCGTGGCGGATTGTGCCGCGCCTAACATCTCACCGGCCAGAGTTCCGTAGGAGCGCACGAGACGGTGTGCCGTATTCGCCGAGAGGAACGTATAGCGAGCCTGCAGTGCGGCCTGCACGTCAGCGATCTCGTCCCATGGGAAATCTCCGCCCGGGAGCGGCGCGGTCCGGGTCCAGGCGCCGCGTGCAGCCGGAAAGAACGGCTGGAGCTTCGCCATCGCCGCCTCGGCGAGTCGGCGATAGGTCGTAATCTTGCCGCCGAACACCGAAAGCGCGGGCGGATTGACGTTCAGCTCGAGTACGTAGTCACGCGTCGCCGCTTGCGCCTTGCTGGCGCCGTCGTCGCGCAGCGGGCGGACGCCGGCATAGCGCCACACAATGTCGGCGGGCTTCACGGGCTGGAGCAGATACTCGCTGACCGCGGCGCAGAGGTAGGCGTCGTCGTCCGGCGTTGCCGTCACCTGGGCAGGATCGCCGCAGAAATCGTCGTCGGTCGTGCCGATCAGTGTGAAACTGCCCTGATACGGGATAGCAAAGCAGATGCGTCCGTCGGCGTTCTGAAAGAGGTAGCTGCGATCGTGGTGAAACAACCGTGGCACGACGATATGGCTGCCTTTGACGAGGCGGATCGGCGTGGGCGCGGGCTGTGCCATGACATCGGACAGGACCTGTGACACCCACGGGCCGGCAGCGTTCACCAGCACCCGCGCGTGCGCTTTGGCCCCACCCTCCAGCGTCAGTGACCAGACGCCGTCAGCCGCGCTGGCGAACGTGCAGCGCGTGCGCGTGCGGATGTCGGCACGGCGCGCCGCGGCATCGCGCGCGTTCAGCACCACCAGGCGCGCGTCGTCCACCCAGCAGTCGGAGTATTCGAAGGCGCGGGCAAACGAGGGCCGCAGCGGCACGCCGGCAGGATCGGAGCGCAGGTCCAGCGTGCCTGTCGCGGGCAGAATTCTGCGCCCGCCCAGGTGGTCGTAGAGAAACAATCCGGCGCGGATGGTCCACCATGGGCGCAGCCCTGGATGGTGCGGTAGGACGAAGCGCATCAGCCCCGAAATATGCGGTGCAGCCCGCAACAGCACCTCACGCTCGGACAGCGCTTCGTGCACCAGGCGGAAGGCGTGGTATTCGAGATAACGCAGCCCGCCGTGAATCAGCTTTGTCGAGGCCGACGACGTGGCCCCGGCGAGATCGCCCTGCTCGACGAGCAGTACCGATAGACCGCGGCCAGCCGCATCGCGCGCAATGCCGACGCCATTGATGCCGCCTCCAATGATGGCGAGGTCGAAGAGATCAGTCATGCGTTAGGCGGCGAGACGCCGTCAGGCCACCCACGCATTGCCGGAGGAGATTGGGAGAAGCGTTGCGGCGGCCGCACGATCCCCTCCCCTTTTCCCCATCCGCCAAAGGGGCAGCGGCCGACGTCCGCTTCGTCCTCACTCCTTATCCGTCGGCCCAGTGATCACAGTGCCGGTGTAGGGTTCGACAAACACCAGATGGTCGTTGACCTTCTTCACCCCCGGCGTGTTCTCGGCCAGGACGCAGATCCCGCGGCGCTCGGCCTCGTTGGTGATGGTACCCCAGAGATCGACGATGCCATCCTGAACCGTCACGTTCAGCGTGGTCAGCGGCGTCCATGACTGCTTGTCCACCGCATCCAGCACAGCCGCGCGCAGCGAACGGTCGTCGGTCGCCGTGGGCGGCTCGGTGCGGGCGGCCACGACCAGGGCGCGCAGCAGGTCGGCGCGCGAGACCACGCCGACCACACGGTTCCCGTCGGTCACCGGCACGCGCTTGATCCGGTGCTGCTCCATCAGCTCGACCACATCCGTCAGCGTCGCATCGGCGGAGGCGGTCACGACGTCCTCGGTCATGACGTCACGCACGCGGCGGCCATGCGTACGGGTGAAGTCCAACGCCTGCCGCCCGGACGAGATCAGCAGCCGCAGCCACCACGGCCGGTGACGCTCGGTGCCGAGCTCGTCGCGGCGGAGCAGGTCGCCCTCGGTCACCACGCCAGCGAGTTCTCCATTATCGTCCACCACGACCAGGCCAGAGATGCCACGATCCAGCATTTGCTTGGCCGCGTCCTCCACGCTGGCATTCGGCGAGACCGAGATCACGTGGCGGGTCATCACGTCGGAGACGTTCATGGGTGGCGTCCTTTGCCTGTGGCGCGCGGAGGCAGGCAAAATACACCATGGCAACGGCTGAGAGACCAGCACAGGGCATGGTCGTATCCAATACGGCGGCGCACGGTGGGGCCGAAACGCGCTCTCTCTCGATTCGGTTCCGACGACGCTGCCAAGCACGCGCGAGGAACCGGACGAGAACTGTCAGCCAGGGGCGCTCTCTCGCACGCGCCATGGCTGCGCCGCGAGGCAGTCTCTCTCCTGTGGCGTGGCGTGGCCGCTCCGTCTCCGAGACATCAAGGCCGGTGCCGGCATGTCACGAGGGTGTGGATAATCGACAGATCACTGGTCCGTCACAAATCCGCTGCGGAGAAATCGGTTGTGCCGGCCCCCCTTACACCGCCACGACCCACCTGCCGGGCAATGGCCTGGGCGTCTCGTCGTCCTGATCAGACCGTCCGTGGCAACGGCCGGGTGCTACTGCTGCGGTCCGCTCACGCCCGCGGCGGCAAGCAGGCGTGAGCGGACCGCCGGATCGGCCCGCGCCGTCTGCACGACCTGATTGAACTGGTCGACCGACAAGCCGTGCCGCCTCACGGCAGCCACCTCCTCCTGCTCTGCCTGCTGGACCAAGTGCTGCTGCTGATCGGGCGACGCGGACTGGATGCGCGCGCCATAAGACTGCTTGATATCGGCAACGTCGCGCAGCGCGGCCCCAGCTTCACGAACGGTCTCATCCGACGGCCCCGTGGTCGCTGGCCCAGGGTTGCTCAAACTCTGTCCGGATGGGGTATTGCCCGGGCTTGTCTGCGCCGTTGCTCCGGCGGAGATCAGCGTCAACGACGCCAGCACCAGCCCGCCAGCCAGCGCCGGCGCAGTTTTGCGATCAATCATGATAACTTCCCCTGATTTTGCTGTATTTCGCTGTCTTCTGATGCCCCGCCTACCGGTTGGTCGGCACCGCCGCGAGCAACCGCTGTTGCAGGTCGGGATCGGTGTCGGCCGCCGATACGACCGCGTTGTATTCGCTCACCGAGAGGCCCTGGTCGCGAATCGCCTGGACAGCAGATCGTTCCGCTTCACCGCTCAACCCGGCCTTCTCTTCATCGCTGCCAGCAGCGTGCACCGCTTGGGTATAGGCATGCTGGATCGTGACAACCTGGCCAACCGCACGACCGACCTTGGTGATCATGTCGTCGGAGAACCCGCTATCCCACTCGGCGTTTGTTCCCGTCGTGTCGCGTGACCTCGGCATGGCTTGCTCCCTGCTCTCGTGGTGGCCCAGCATCGGACCCCACTGCGACGGGAACGGGCGGAAGCGGATCGGGTTCAGTAGAAAAAATGCGTTGTGCCCGGGTGTGGCGTGTTGGTTTCAGGGTACCGGCGCGAGGCAGCCGATCCACACCTCTGACGCTCATCGGTGAGCCGCCGAGCCGATGCACCCACGAAGCCAGGCATCGCCGGCCCGAAGGTAGCGCCGAGCGCGAGCTGCGCCTTTGTCACCGCGCGCGCGTGAGGCCCCAGATCGGCGATCATTCGCAGCAGCAGCTCTTGCCCTCGTCGGACGAACCGGTGACGGCGATGATCTCGCCGGCCGTGACCGCAAGATCGAACGGCCCAGCCAGTGGGTTGCGCTGGCCGGCAATGCTCAGACAGGCGATCGCCAATCGGCGCCCACCATTCTCCCGGCCAGAGCGACGGCGGCGTGCGCCCACGTTGCGTCATCGCAGGTTAGCCGTTGCGTGGTCGCAGATGAGCCACCAGTCGCCTCGCCTGACCGGCCCGAGTAAAACGGCTGTGGCCGCAGTGGCAGTTCCCGTTCCCGGAGGAGGGAGAATTCTGGGGTCTCGGTGCCGCGCACGGCGACCGACAACAACCTCTGGCGTTTCCTGTTCGTCTGGGGCAGGCTCGACGGACCGGGCAGGGGACGGTCGCAACAAGCAAAAAGTGGCACAGGGACCATTCTGACAATGCAATGTCAGAACACTTTGTGCGCCGTCCTGCCGCCGGCGCTCTCGCCTCCTTCCGCACCACCGGCGGAACCCGTTGCGCTGCCCGCATGCCCTAGGCCTCACGCCAGGAACACCCGCTAGATGCTCGCCTACGCCACCCGCCGAGTCCTGACCACCATCCCTGTGATGCTGATCGTCGCCTTCTGCGTGTTCTCGCTGCTCTACCTCGCGCCCGGCGATCCCGCCGCCATTATCGCCGGGGACCAGGCGACACCCGCCGATATCGAGCGCATTCGCCTATCGCTAGGTCTGGACAAACCCTTTCTCGAGCGCTTCGGCGACTGGCTCTGGCAGATTCTGCACGGCAACCTCGGCACATCGATCTT
>JASHVB010000553.1 GCA_030039695.1 Acetobacteraceae bacterium | reverse complement strand
GGTTGCCCTTCATTTGGTTCTGGCTCACTTTTGGTGATGGTATTGGGCTGCTTTACCGCTAATCTTCTGATCTCGCTGAGTAATCCAGGTCGATCGCCCGGAGGGCGGCGAATGTTCTCGCGTAGGCCAGCGAGACAGAGAAGTCCTCGTCGAATCAAGAACTTGCCGCTGCCGTTGGGGGAGTGTCCAGAAACTGGTGGGATTTGGCGGCCATCGATATGACCGGTCAGGAGGTGTTGACCGCGGGGTCTTCAATGCGTTGGGTATTGCGATTGATCGAGACGAGCGCGCCCAGCGAGGCAGCCGGTGTAGACGTAATCGAGGTCAGCCGGCCCGACGGGGCCAGCAACATAGCCGATCTCGGGCTGACGCTGTCCGAAGCGAAGCAGCTTTTGGCGCGCGTGCAGCAAGCGATTGTCGCCGCGCAAGCTGGAGATCTTGCGGCTCGGCGGCCAGAGTGTCCGTCCTGTAGCGGTCGGTGTCACGTCAACGGCCGGCGCTGTCATTTGCTCGCGACACCATTCGGCCAGGTGACGGTACAGCTGCCGCGATTTCGTTGCGTCAGCTGCGGTCACATCGAGCGCTGTGTCACTTGTTCGACGGGATCCGTATTGCACGGTGGTGTAAGGTCTCGTGCGAGTATTTGGCTCATGTGCTTTCGCTCGGTGCGCGTGCCGAGGGCGAAGGCGTAGATGTGGTTTCCGCCGTGATGCAGCGCGCAGAACGGTCCTTCGACTAACGCGCGGGTGATGTAGGCGCCTCCATCATCGCCTGCGTCGCGGTCTGATGCGCCGTACTGCCTGAGTAGATTGTACGCATAGGCTGCACCGCGTTCGTCGTTCCTGAGTTTGCACAGTGCGCGTTCGGAAACCCCGGTGCCGGTCGGCGTGAGCCAGATGCGGCGTGGTTTGGTGCGGCCGAGATAGATCGCGGAACTGTCGCGATAGATTCCGCCGAAATGGCCGATGAACCGGACACGACCTGCGCGATCGTGTCGGGCGACCGGAAGCCTGGCCTGGCGTGGACGCATCCGCTCGATGATTATCCCGCGCTGCTCGTCCAGCTTCCGGCGTTCACGTGGGAGGCTTGAGGCAGATCGGACGACCCTATATCGGCTGATCAGCACGATTCAGAATTCCTGGTCTCTCACGTGCAGCGCCGCGCTCGCGGTTGCGGCGATCAGTTTGGTGTAGAACGGGCCATAGCGATCCGAGAGGTGGGTGTAGACCTTGAAGCCGGTCACCGGCGCCCTGGCCGACAGCACCGTGGCCGTCACTGATGTGGCTGCCCGTCGGCAAACCCGCCTCGCCATCGCCACCGCTGGCGGTCGCACCATTGCCAGCACCTTGCTCGCCAACACCCCGGCCGTTGCCGCCGCTGACACCATGGCCAGCACCTTGGTCGCCAACGCCGTGGCCGTCGTCGGTCTGGCCACCCGTCGGTGAACCCCGCGGGGAGTGCGGGTGAACACGATGTCACCTGGCGTCATCCTTGGCGTTGGTTAGCTCCGACGAAAATGCATCTTCCACGCCGGTCGCCCTATATCTTCTAAACCCTCCACTCGCGCTTTATGGCTCAATTTTTATGGTGTTGATCTGGCCAGGGGCCGGCCTCGTGGTGGCAATCTGTCCGACTCCTGGCCATGCAGCGTACGGGCGTTCGGCAGGTGGCCGCCAGCACCTATATTCGTGCGCCAGACCGCGCACCTGGCTCGTTCCAACAAGCTGCCGCAAAAGCGGTGGGGTCCGGTCTGTCCGATCAGGTCGCCGTCCTCGGTTCCGCGCGAAGTGACGAGTCTTCTTCTGCCCCGGTAGGGGAGCGGCGAGGGCTCGGCAGCCGCTCCCGCTTGCCGAGCGCCGCCAACTTTTGCCGCTGTCGGCGCGGCGGCTTGGAGGACGTCAGGCAATCACTACGTCGGCTACGAGTTGCTTGCCCTTGGTCTCGGGACCGAGAGAAATTGCGATGGCGAAGCTCAACGCTGCGCCGATCGTGCCCACAAGCATTGGTATGACGTAGCCGTAGCCAAGCGTGGTTGCGACGTAGGCCAGGATAGGTGCGGTCAGGCCGCCAAAGATCGCGCCCTGGTGGTAACAGAACCCGGAAGCGGTGGCGCGAACTTCAGTCGGGAACCGTTCGGCGAGATAGCTTGGGGCCTGGCTCGCGAAGCCGCCGCTGCCGAACGCACCTTGTGCAACGAAGGCCCACCAGATCAGAGTGAAGTTGCTGGTCAGCAGATAAAGTGGCGCGAGTGGAATAGCGATCAATGCCGGGAGGATCTGCGCTACTTTTCGACCATAGCGATCCGCAACCCAGCCCCAACCTAGGCTCGCCAGGAAAACGACCAGGTTGGCCGGCACACCTATCGCACCGATCTCGGCGGGCGTCAGCTTCAGATCCACCTGGAGGTGGGTCACGAACAACACGTTGATCGAGTAGTAGAGGATGAAGCCGCTGGCCATGAACCAGCAGACGTTCAGCGTGTTCAGAATCATGCCGCGTTTGAAGATGCTGAACAGTGGCGCCCTCACTTCACGCTTCTGCGTGCGCTGGATGTTACGGTTTTGCACCCAGATCTCTGGTTCCTTCACGAAGAAGCGGACATAGAGGACCGCGAAGGCCGGCAGAACGCCGACCAGTAGCATGCCGCGCCACCCGATCTGGTTGTAGAACAGACCATAGATCGCGAAGGACAGCAGGAAGCCGAGGCCCCACGAGCCTTGCAGCACCCCGGCCATGAAGCCGCGCGACCGCTGCGGCCAGGTCTCCATTGCCAGCGCCGCACCGGCGGGCCATTCGCCGCCCATGAAAAACCCGAGAACGGCGCGTGCGCAGAACAAGAAAAGGAAAGTCGGCGAGAGGCCGGCCGCGAAGTTGCACAAGGAATAGCCGAGGATAGCGATCATCAGCGGCGTCTTGCGACCTAGCCGGTCGCCGACCCAGCCCGATGTCGTGGCACCGACCAGCCGCATCCACAGCGTGATGGTGAAGACGAAGGTCACTGCCGTCATGGAGACGTCGAAGGTCTGGGCGATGGGATGCATGATCAGCAGGAATACTGTGAAGTCGAAGGCGTCGAGCGTCCAGCCCAGCCATGCTGCGATGAATGCATACCACTGATCTCTGGTTGGTTCCTTCCACCACGAGACTTGCGGGCCCGTGCCCGATGGGACGGCTGGGCAGCCGTGTGCTGAAGATGCCATTCATGGTCTCCCTGTTGTCGGCGCGGTGCGCTCGGGGCGCATCTTTTTTGTCGAATTTGCGGGGCGGCTCCCCCGAAGTCCTGCCTCTACTCCCGCGATCAAGCGAAGAAGCCAAGCCGGTGGAGCACGCAATATCGACCTTATGCCTATCGGCGGGAGTGTCGAGGGGCATTTCGACTCATTCAGGTTTTTATGCCAAATCATTGTTACAGGTTCTTGCGCTAAATTATACGGCGTCAGCAAGTCATCGCCGTTGAAGGCTCCATTATCAAAGTGCTCCAGCATCTCGGGATTGCCAGCGCGCACGTAGTTGCCGCGGGGGTTCCAGCGTTGACCGACTGGCACCGGATTGCCACGTGGTATCCTGATCGTATCGCCAATCTGACTATCATCACGCCGCCGATAGTCGGCACGACGACGGACATGTTGCTAGGCGGCGCGGCGGTTATTTTCGGTATTCTCGCCCTGATGAGCGTGGCGCCTGCGGAGATGATTGCCATCGCCGTTATCGTGGTTAGCGTGGGCCAGCTGTTGAACAGTACCGCCCTAGCGTACCGGTGCCGTGCGCCGGCACCCG
>JASHVB010000552.1 GCA_030039695.1 Acetobacteraceae bacterium | reverse complement strand
CGCGACATGCTGGGGCCAGGACAGGGGTCAGCGTCGTCCAGATTCGTGACATCGTCTGAGGCTCCCTGGAATTGCGTTGTGCCTGGTTGGGAGTTTGATCTAGCCGACCTGCTTATGGGGCAACACTTGATAGATGCGACCATTCGGCCAATCCTATTGGCGAGAGCGGCGTTCCGGAACTGCCACGCGCACCCGCCGCAATCTGCGGGTCAAGATATGAGGAGCCAGATCATGAGTGCTGCCGCATTAGGGATTCCTACCCAGTCTATGAAGATCGCAAAGGTTAAGGATCACATCGGCGCCATTGTCACCGGTGTCGACCTTGCGCATCCCGTCGACGAAGCGACTCGGAAGAAGCTCTACGACGCTGTCGTCGAAAACGTGGTTCTCGTGATTCGTGGGCAAGAGCATCTCACCCCGGGCCAGTTGCAAGCCGCTGGAGAAATGTTTGGCGAGCTGATGGAGGACCAGAACCGACGCTATCTGATTGATGGATTTCCATTGATCAGTGTGCTCGATAACCGTCACAAAGACAGCAAGGGCCAGCCCGCGAAAGTTGGCGCCAATGCCACTTGGCACACCGACCACACCAACCAGGAATTGCCGCCCAAGTTCACCATACTGTATGCGGTGGCAGTGCCGGATAAGGGTGGCGCGACATCGATTTGCAACTCGCGTGCGGCCTACGAAGCGCTCCCGGACGACGTGAAACGAAAGATCGCCGATGCAAAAACTGAGAATACGCTGATCAGCAGCGCGCGGATGAAGTCAGGCAATCCGGATGTCGTGAAGGCCCAAATTGAGGCGAAGAAACCGCCGACGATGCATCCCTTGGTCCGCACCCATCCGGAGACTGGCCGCAAGGCCGTATGGTTTCATAAGGGCAAAACCGAGACGGTCACTGGCATGTCACCCGAAGAAACCCAGGATTTTCTGCAGGAGCTGACCGATAAGATCACGCAGCCACAATTTTGCTATGCCCACGAGTATAAAAAGGGCGACCTCCTGATCATCGATGACCGCGCCTCATTGCACAAAGCCGGCTTTGATTACGATCACAGCCAGCACCGCCGTCTGTATCGGATGCTTGTGCGTGGTGATCGTCCCTACTGAGCGCCGCGCAGTCTGGCTGCGTGTGAACGAAGCGGTGGCTCCAAGATTTCTGTGCGCTTGCCGATGGCGACCGCGCTGCTGCGAAATCGCTGTATCCCCCATGATCGACGGTAGCGCCGTGCGAGGTTTCGCCCGTTGTCGCTATCCGGTTTCGTATCTCGTCCGCCGATCGCTGAGGCGCCGATGGTGGCACCGCTCGGGTTGGCGTACCCGGCGGACGCAAAGCCGGCCACAGCAGTAACCACAAGTGATCGGTAGATCATTGGATCAGCGCTCCCCGGTCATTTAGCACTGATCAACGGTAGCCGCGTCGTTGCTAGACATCACTTATTTTCATCTCACACGGCGCAAGCAGCGCGCAGACGACCGACAGACGACGCATCGCGGCGCACCGGACCGCGGACATCGACATCCTGGTCGACAACGCCGGGGAGAGCGTAGCGTGCGACGGACGGCGTCCGTCGCTGCCCTCGATCCTGGGACCCAACGGCATGAAGAACAACGTGACGGAACCGGCTGCCACGGCATCGGTCAGCGGCATGGCCGGCGTTTTGGCGCGTGCCGCTGGGGGGCGGCCGGCCCGCTGGTGGTCTGCAAGCTTATATCGCTGAGCGGCCACGCAGCCGGGTACAGCCAGCAGATCCGGGACATGCTGATTGTCGTACCACTCGTTGAATGCCTGTTCCTTCCCTTCCACAGGGTTTGTCAGAGCTACTCCGAGATATCCTCCCACGGCCGTTCTCCTCCGCTAGATTGGTTCGTTGGGCATTGACGCGCCCCCAGCCCACAGGCCCACAGTACCATTACCGTAACATCAGCTAATACCTGTGCACGAAGGTTTTGACGGGTTGCCCGGAGTGATTGCTCGCGCCGCGTCCCCTCTCGGCTGTGGCTTCCTCCTCTTGTGATGCGCGGAATAGGGTCCAGCGCCCGCTCGCACAACACGATGATCTCGCGGTTGAAGTGCCACCCTTGGAACATCCCCCAAACTCAGGAATCTTGCTATCACGCCGCCCTCAAACCAACCAGACGGGTGCCAGAATGGGGCAGCGACCAAATTGCACCGGAACCGAAATTCTTACCATTTCATGCAGGCCGACAACTGTGCCCTCATTTGACGGTGTGCTGCCTGAGGTTGATGGTGAATTTGTCCATCTGCTTCGCAGCCGGAGTCGTCGTCACCTGATAGGGCGCCGAAAAATAGGTACCGACGATATGCTGGTCGGTGACCTCGAAGCGGAGGAAGCCGAAATTGTCCTGGTCGTATTTCTCCAGCACCAGCCTGTCGGAAAGCTTGTTTGGTGCCGGCGGATATTTGCCGTCGATCTTGTGCAGCTTGCCCAGACTCGTGTAGCCGCCATTACCCGCGACGACGCAGGTGATGTCCATTGCACCCGCCTTGCCGGTCTCCTTGACTGTGAAGCGTTGATAGTTGTGCACGTGGAGGGACAGTATCAGATGCGGATACTTGCCGGTCGCGGCGAAGCTTTCGAGCACGCGATCGTCTCTCCCAAGCGCGGTCGCAGATTCCGTCCTGATCTACGTCTCTCCATCCGATTTGTTGCGCTACACCAAGAGGGCGTTGGCCGCGTCCGAAATCCGCCTGCTCGATCGGGTGCTGACGCGACGGCCAGACACGGGGAAGACGCTATCCAATTGCCTGCTGAACATTGCCAGTCTGGGAGGCGATCTCGGACGCGCCAGCGATTCTCCGCCCGGCAATCTTGTCATCCGGCATGGCCGCCGCGCCCGTCTCCGAGACGTCGAGATCCTGCCGGCATTCCGCCCGGTTTCGGGTAATCAAAAGGATCACGCTGCAGAGACGATGCACTGACATACAATGGGGCTATCGAGCTACTAGCATCGCCACACCCAGAAGAGCCGCTATTAGCAGAAGAGACACCGTCGCGGCCGGCCAGCGACGGAGCTCGCTCTCCAGGTACTCAATCACCTCGCCACAGCGGGTGGCTGCACGCCGTACACCAATCGTTCTTGGATAGCGATGTGGAATTTGTATGATGTAGTCGCGTAGCGGGTACAACAGAGCAGCCAACAGCGCTCCGAGCAAAACTGGCCAAGCTGAGTCCCATAGCGCCGCCGGAGCAAGTGCGCTGATGCGAGACGCGCCGGTCGCCGCTGGGTACAGGACCCAGGGCATAACGACCGAGGTGGCCGCCAGCGTCAAATACGGACCGGTGAGCCGGATTGACGCGGCGCCCGGGTCCCGCATCACCGGACTAGCCACCAAGCGCATGAAATGCAGCATTAGCAAAGTGGTGCCGGCAGCTGACAGACTGCTCAACATCAAAGCGAGGCCCTCCCCAAGCGGCGCCTTCAGCGCAAGCTTGGCCAGGGCCCCACCGGTCAGCGGGAGTCCTCCAAGACCCAGTGCCAAGATAAAAGCCGGGAACAGCAAGACCATCTGGCGCCGCAGCGGATTCGCTACGGCGAGCCCTGCCGTGAGAAACAGCGCACCCTTCACCAGAACATGATGCGCGGCATAGAACGCAACGGGTTTGTCTACGCCAGGGTCGCCAGCGGCAAGCGCCGCGCCAAGAGTGGCGGCGATCAAACCCATCTGACTGACGCTGGAGTACGCCAGCACGACCTTCGGATGCACCTGTGTCAGGCCGACAGCCACTCCATAAAATGCGCCGATAAACCCCACTGCGACAAGCGCCGAACCGGCCACTGGTAATGCATCGCCAAACGGCAGGAACCGAATCAGCCCGATCACACCGGCCTTTACCGCCGCCCCGCTCAACACAGCTGCCGCTGGAATCGGCGCTGCGCGGTAGGTCAAGGGCATCCAGACATGCAATGAAACCAGCCCGATCTTCATTCCGAATGCGACTATCAGCAGCGCCACCGTCACGCCACGCCAGGGAGAACCAGGCAATGCGGTCAGCACGTCGCGGATCATCAGGCTGTCGCCCGGCGCAGCGGCCTGAAGCAACGCAAATGCCATCAGCAGTATTGTCTCGCCCAACACTGTATATGCCATGTAGACAGCACCTGCATGGCGGACTTCAGGTGTATCGTCATCGACGATGAGCCCGTAGGCGGGGATGCTGACGAGCGTATAGGATAGAAAGAAGCTCGCGAGATCCGCCGTTACAAAAACGCCAACGTTGCCAGCCAGTGTTAGCAACCAGCACACCGCGAACTGGTAGCTTATGGGGCTGCCACGTCGTTCCGCCGCAGCATAAACCGCGGCGGCGGCCCACAATAACGCGCACACCCCAAGCAAAATCGCCCTGGAGACGTCGAGCGACAGGGTCATCGGAACGAGACCGCGCCAGAATGTGACGGCTGAGCCCGTTGCCAGCACCGATGCCGCAAGCGCGGGGAGCGGCGCGATTATCAACAGCACCGACATCCGCTGCCGCAGGTATGGCAAAAGCCAGGTCGCCACCAGCGCAATCGGCAGAACCGGTGCCGCGGTGAGCAGGACGGCACTGACCACCCAATTCATCGCAGAGCCAGCGTGATGGGTCGTCCGACGGCAAGCAGATCTGACAAACCAAGCGGTATGACACCGAGCAGTACCGAGCAAATAGCAAGCACCAGGACAATCGCTTCCCGCCGTTT
>JASHVB010000551.1 GCA_030039695.1 Acetobacteraceae bacterium | reverse complement strand
GTATGTCGCGCCCGAACTGGTCGGTGCCGAGCACATGCGGCCAGGCCGGCGCGTGCAGGATGGCATCGCTGTCCATGTCGGTGGGATCGAAGGGCGCGATGTGAGCCGGCGCGACGGCACAAGCCAACATCGCCAGCAGCACGACGGCCGAGAGCGACACGACGGGCTCCACGACCAGGCGCGGTACCAAGCGCCGTCGTACGCCGCTGCCCGATTCGTCCCGCACCTGCGGCAGGGTGACAGGATGCTCCGCCGCCTGTCCGTCCATCACCGGGACACCTCAGGCGCGCACACGCCGATCGATCCAGTGATAGGAGAGATCGACCAGCGTGTTGATCAGCACGAATATGATCGATGCGAGCAACACCGTGCCTTGGATCACCGGAAAGTCCTTGACGCCCAAGGCATCGACCAGCATGCGTCCGATGCCCTGGCGCGCAAACAAGGTTTCCACCACGACCGTGCCCGACAACAGTTCTCCGACCAGGATGCCGAGTACCGTCACGGCGGGGATCAGTGCATTGCGCAGCGCATGCTGGAACACGACCTGGCACTCGCGCAGGCCCTTGCCGCGCAGCGTGGTCACATATGGCTCCTGCAACGTATCCAGCATGCTGCTGCGGACGATCCGCATCAGCCGGCCGGATGTGATCATGCCGAGACAGGCGACGGGCAGCACAAGCTGCTGCCACGATCCGTTGCCGATCGCCGGCAACCAGCGCAGCGTGACGGAGAACAGCAGGATCAGCAGGATGCCGAGCCAAAAGGACGGCATCGCGGTAAGGAACAACAAGATGAACTGAATGGCGCGGTCGATCGGGTTATCGTGGTTGACCGCGGAGACGACACCCAAAACCACGCCCGTGACGATGGCCACGACGGCGGCGAGCGTCGACAGTGCGAGCGTCGGCAGGAACTGCGCCGAGAGCATGCGCAAGACCTGCACATGGGTCGCGAAGGATGTGCCGAGATCGCCATGCAGCAGCCCGGCCAGATATGCAACGTACTGAGCTGCCAGCGGCCTGTCTGTTCCCAGTTGTGCCCGGATGTTGGCGATCGTATCCGCTGTCGCGTTGTCGCCGGCGATCAATGCGGCCGGATCGCCGGGCAGCCAATGCAATACGAGGAAGACCAAGGTGACCGTGCCGAAGATGACGAACACGGCACCCGCGAGACGCTGCAGCAGAAACGACACGTCAGGCGCTCAGCCAGGTGTCGTGGAAATCGGGAAATCCGTGTGCATCAATCCTGATGTCGTGCACGGCATCGGTCGTAGCGATGGTGTAGAGTAATACGTAGATCGGGATCGCGTAGGCCTGCTCGACCAGCTTGCGTTGCACCTTGTCATAAAGCACCGCCCGCGCGTCGCCGTCCGGCTCGCGGGTCCCTTGTCGTAGCCAGGTGCTGATCTCCGGATCGGCCACCTTCGACACCGAGGTTGCCGGACGCCCGTCCGGCAGGTGCAAGCGGCGCAGCACATCAGGATCGGGAGCGAACTGGCTGGCGCCGCTAAGCCCGAATTCACCCGTGGCCAGCTTCTGATTATAGGCGCCCGCGGTCAGTCTCTCGATCGTCAATTCGATGCCGCTGCGGGCGAGCTGGTGGCGCGCGAGCTGGATCACATCCAAGCGCTTTTCCCGATTGCCCTGGGTGTCGATGAAGGTGAGTGTGAGACGCTGCCCGCCGTTGCTGCGGATGCCATCAGGCCCCGGCTTCCACCCCTTGGCATCGAGGATGGCAGCGGCCTGCTTCAGGTCCGGCCTCCAGGAATTCGCGAGATGGCGATCATCCGATGCGAACAAGGATGGTGACAGCGGCGCCCATGCGCGCGGGGCGGTCCCGAGATAGATGACCTTCACCAGGGCGGCGACATCGAGCGAACGCTGAACAGCTTTGCGAACCTCCCGGTCGTTCCACGGTGCCCGGCTGACATTCGGATAGAGCGTGTAGTTGTTGTTCAGTAGCTCCTTGCGGAGCACGCGCATGCTGCGATCGGCCTGCAACGACAGGATGTTTTGCGGTGGAATGTCGTCCGCCGCATGCACCTCATGGCTTTGCAGCGCCGCAACCCGTGTGGCTTCCTCCGGCACGTTGCGGAACACGATGCTGTCCAGATAGGCCGGTCCGGCGTGCAGCGCGGTGGGCGGCGCCCAGGCATAATCAGGGTTGCGGGCCAGGCGGATTTCGGTGCCCTGCACCATGGAAACGAAGCGGAATGGTCCGCTGCCCACCGGGTGTTCGCCGAACGCGTTGCCATAGCGTTGCAGCGCGGCCGGCGATGCAATGCCCAGCGTTGTCTTCGAAAGGTTGCGCAGCAACGGCGAGAACGGTTCGGAGAGGTTGACCCGGACGGTGTCGGGCGCCAGCACATCGGCGCCGGTGTATGGGCCGATATCCGGCAGCGCGACCAAGGCATTCTTCGGATCGCGGATGCGGTCGAGATTTGCTTTCACCGCCGCGGCATCAAAGCGGGTGCCGTCGTGGAACATCACGTCGGTGCGCAACCTGAACGTATATGACGTGTGATCCGGCGAGATTTGCCAGGACTTCGCGAGCCACGGACCCACCGACTGGTCCGGCAGCAACACGACAAGGCTATCGAAGATGGAGCGAAACACCCGGTTGTGCGGTGCGAATCCCGAATTGTGGGGATCGAGCACGAAGGTGACCACTGCTGCGCCATCGAGGCCGAATTGCAGTTCGCCGCCCGGCCGCGGTCGTGGCGCTGGTTGCGACCAGGCTCGCGGGGCACCAAGCGCGCCCGTGAGCAAGGCCGTGGTAAAGCCGCGTCGTGTGGTCATGTCGGTAGGATCGTCCGGGGAAAAGCCAGGCCGGGCCGCGATGGTCCCGGACCGGCAGGTCGATCAGAGATCGGCATACAGCGTTTCGTCGGCGATCAGCACGCGTTCCATCAGGCGCGGGAAATCGTCGTAGTTGCGAACCGCGTAGTGCACGGCGCCACGGTTATCCCAAAACGCCAGCGAGCCTGGCCGCCAGCTGAACCGCACCTGATATTCAGGGCGCCGATACTGATCGAGGATGATGGTCAGCAGTTCCCGGTTCTCCTCCTTGTCTAGCCCGAGAATCTGCGGCTTCTGCGTGAAGTTCACCCAGAGGATCTTTTGTCCTGTCTCGCGATGCACGCGAACGACCTTGTGGGCGACGATCGGATAATCGTGGCCGGCACGCAGCAACGCGCTGCGATAGTCATG
>JASHVB010000550.1 GCA_030039695.1 Acetobacteraceae bacterium | reverse complement strand
ACCTTCTCTGGCGAGGATGGTAGAGCGTATGCTGGTCACCTCTGTCGACTTTCGCAGCGCGTTGTTTTGGAGTTGCGTCGCGACGGCCTGCGCCAGGCTGTTCTGATACTGAGCAACCTGGTCCTCCACCTCGGGCGCGGTAATCACGGCAAGCACCTGACCGGCCTTGACATGGTCGCCGATATCAACGAACCGCTTCAGTATGTAGCCACTGCTCCGGGCATAGATGTCGGCCTGCTCGAAAGCCAGCGTCGTGCCTGGCTGCATCACCTGCATCTTGCCGGTGCGCTGCACCACCTTCTTGACCCTCACCTGAGGCACAAAATTGGCCTGCTGCTCGGCAAACCTGATCACCTGGCGGTGCTGCGCGTAATGCCGCCACACCCCTTGAGCGAGCGCGCCGACGAAAAGCAGCAGCATGCCGATCCCCACCGACCAGGCCAGGTTCGGTGCAACTCTCGCCGCATGGCTCGCCAAGAACTGGCGTTGGTGACGACGCCCGCTAGCAGCTGGCTAACCTCTTCCGTGAGCCAACAAAGCGTCAGGCCCAGCGCCGCGGCGATATACTCCAATTCACCATCCTGGTCGCGTATTGCGTACGCGACTGTGTGCAGATGCTTGACCGACCGGTCAGGCCTCCATGCCATTCACGGCACGACAGCATGTGCCACATGCCCCCACTCGTCTATGATACTTCGGTGTTGGTCGTGCACTTATGTTGCCGAGGACTACAGGCCTGGCGCTCGCCGCTCAGCATCGACCGCCGGCTCGTTCGATATCTTCCGTGCCAACGGTTCGTTGGGCTGGTCAGAGTGAGCCACTTCACGTAGTACCGCTGCACACCGGTTTTGACCCGTGGCGAAGGAACCGGGCGTGGCTTTGTCAGTTCGATGCCGTTAGATCTGCAGGATTATCCCCGACGGAAGCTTTGGAACGGGATAAATTGCTGCCCGACGGTCGGCGTCGTCGAAGCTTACACGAGCTCAAACCTTCCACTGGCAAAACTGAGTTTAACCGACATCGCGCCTTCATTGACCAGCCAAGGACGGACACGATAGCGACGCGCGCCGCTTGCGTGCATTGGGTCCTCTTCGGCGATGGCCTCGGCCTCGGCCAGCGAGCCCGCGCGGACGACCACCATGCCGTCGCCCTCCCAGCGTTGCTCGTCATCGCTCCATTGAGGCCCGGCAGCGAACATGACGCCTTTCCGTTCCAGCAGTTCCTGATAGTCCAGGTGCCGTTGCAGGTTCTCCATCACCGGAGCGATGCCGTTGGCCGGCGTGGTGAAGATCACATAAAGCTGCTTGGCGAGATGCCCGCGCCCCTTAGAGAGCTCGATGATTTCCTTTCGTGTCGGTGCGCTCATTTTTTTCTCCGGACAATGGCGGTGAAAGGTGCGTCCGACACTCCGATTGCGAGCGCCCACGAACCATCGGCAGCGTCTAGGATGTTCTCAGTTCGAAGGCTACAACCTTAATCAGCACATTTCTGTTCGCGTATCAGCATCAATCTGGGTGCGTGTTGCCGCCCCTGAAGCAGCAGCTGTCATCAAGTCGCGACACCGCTCATATCGGTAAGCCAGAGTCCCAGTACGGCGTCCCGCCAAAGCGCTCACTGAGGAAATCGACGAATGCCCGAACCTTTACCGACAGGCCACGATTAGGCGCCCAAACAGCGTAAATAGCCGGATCATCGAGTTCGAAGCCACGCAGCACTGCCTTGAGCTCGCGGCGCCGGAGCGCCTCGCTGACGATGAAGCTTGGCAGCACAACGAGCCCGACGCCCCTGATCGCGGCATCGCGCAACACGTCCCCGTTATTGACGCCCAGTCGCGTCGTCCGCCCTCGGACGCTGCGCCATTCGCCGTCAACGCGGAACCGCCACTCCTCTGAGGACGAACGGACCAGGCAATCGTGGCGAGCGCTTTCCAGCTCTTCTGGGGAGTGCGGCTCGCCGCGCGCTTCTAGATAGGCGGGGCTCGCGCACACGACATGGCGGCAGGGAGCCAACCGGCGGGCGATCAGGGAGGAGTCGGCCAGCTTGCCGATGCGTATTGCCAAATCATGCCCCTCGCTGACGAGATCGACGCGGCGGTCGTTAAGATCGAGATCGATCTCCAGCTTGGGGTGGGCGACCAGAAAGTCGGCGACCACCGCAGAGAGATGCAAGAGTCCGAACGACATCGGGGCGGCAATCTTGAGAGTGCCTCGGAGTTCGCGCTGGAGGCGGCGCGCTGCCTCCTCGGCTTCGACGACATCGGCAAGGATACGTCGTGCCCGCTCATAATAAGCGTGCCCCGTTTCGGTAAGGCTCAGGCGACGGGTCGTGCGGTGAAAAAGGCTGGTTCCGAGCCGGTCTTCGAGCGAGCCGATCCGCCGGCTGACCACCGATTTGGCAACGCCCAACCGGCGCGCTGCATCCGAGAAACTCCCGGCCTCGACCACCCGCACAAAGACCGTCATGTCGTCAAACAGGTTCATCCGCGTTCCGTTTTCACGAACAATCTTTTCCAAGATAGGAGACTGGTGCTTCTGCTGCAACGGACCATCTTTCTTTTATGTCGAAGCGTCCAACCTTTCGGAGGGCGAACATGCCAGCGATCAAGGTCAGCGAGTTCCTGTACGGGCGATTGCAGTCGCCTGATCTCGACCGGGCCGAAACTTTTCTGTCCGAGTTCGGCATGGTGCGCACCGCGCGGACCAGGACGGCGCTGTACATGCGCGGCACCGATCCGGTCCAACACATCCATATCACCGAGCTTGGCGAGCCCCGTTTTTTGGGGCTCGGCTATGCCGTCAGCGACCCCGACGATCTGAAACGCCTCGCAAAGCTTCCGGGCGCCTCCGGAATAGAGTCCATCGACGAGCCCGGCGGTGGCAAGCGGGTGCGACTGACTGACCCGGATGGATATGGTGTCGAGGTCGTCTGCGGCGTAGAGAACGCGGCAGCTTTGAATGTCCTACGCCAAGCCGTCAATTCCGGCGCAAGTCGGCCGCGCAACGGCGAACTTCAGCGGCCGCCGCGCGGTCCCTCTCATGTCAAGCGCCTCGGTCACGGTGTGGTCATGACCACCGATTTGCGCCGAAAAGTCTCTTGGTACCGTGACACGCTCGGCCTTTTGGCATCGGATGATGTCTATGCCGGCTTGCCGGACAATCTGATCGGCTCATTCAACCGCCTCGATCGCGGCGAGACCTATGTCGACCACCATGTCTTTTTCTGCATTCAGGGCAAGAAAGCCGGCCTGAATCATCTGGCCTACGAGGTCCAGGATGTCGACGACGTGATGATCGGCCACAACCACCTGAAGGCCAAGGGTTACGCCCATGTTTGGGGCGTCGGCCGGCATCAGCTCGGGAGCCACATCTACGACTATTGGCAGGACCCCTGGGGCCGTGTGCACGAGCACTGGACCGACACCGACACGCTCAATGCGCGCGCTCTGCCCGGTCTGCACGAAAGCGATGCCCTAAACGGTCCTTGGGGGCCGCCGATCCCGTCATCCTTCGTGCACCACGCCTCGACTTGAGCAGGAAGGGCAACCTGCACTCTTACGCTGAGATTTCGCGGTGATACCGCGCCCTGGAGTCAAGGAGAACGCACGATGATCGAAGCCGTCAGCGCAGTCGACCGCCCGTCAATGAAATTCAACGCTATAACCTTCGACCTGCTGACCGCGCTTGTGGATTCCTGGACCCTTTGGGCAAAAGTGGCTGGCGGCGAAGAACTCGGCCGTCACTGGCGCAGCACATCGCTGCGCATCGTCACATCGGCAGGCGTCTATCAGCCTTATGACCAGATGGTCCGCCGCGCTGCGGTCGAGGTCGGTCTTGCGCCGGCTCGCGCCGACGAGTTGATCGCGCGCTGGACCGAGATCAAGCCGTGGCCGGAGACGCCGGCCATCTTGCGCCGCCTGCGGCAGCGTCGACTGGCGATTGTCACCAATTGCTCGCAGCGCTTGGCCGAGATCGCGGCCGCGGCGACCGGCGGTGCGTTCGAGGTCATCATGAGCGCGGAGCGGGCCGGATATTACAAGACGGACCAACGGGCCTATCTCGCTGCCGCCCAGGCGCTGGGCTTGAAGCCCGCCGAAATTCTGTTCGTCGCCGGGTCGGCGCATGATGTTCCCGGCGCGGCCGGAGCCGGCATGAAAGTATATTGGTCGAACCGGCAGGGTCTTCCCGTGCCCGGCGGCGCTCCGATGCCGTTGGTCGAGGCACGGGATCTTAGCGCGCTTCCTCTGATGCTGTTGGGTTCCGGACGAACGAGAGACCAACCACAGCCACTCCCTGGTAGCGGCGTGAGATCTGAGGATGTGTAGCGATGAAAAACTTAATCTTGGCCATAGCTCTGATGCTGATCCCGATGGCGCTGTTGCTGCTCGCGAGATGAACCAATGTCAAAAGACCGGAAAATTGGCGTGGAGACTGCGGGATTACTTCACGCACGGTTGGACGCCCGCGAGCTCGCGGTCCACGGTGAGCTATCGCCCGAAGAGTTGGAGTAGTGCGTGACCTATCGCGGGTACGCGCCTCGAACAACCGCGGTTATTCCGATTACCCGGTCTTCCGCTACACCACGGTAGAATAACGGAGACCGACAAAACTGAGGCGAGACCTGAACAGAACGCGATGCTTGCCTTCGAAGCCTTCGGCATCCTGTTCGATGCGCTCGACTGCACCGCTGCCGAACGGCTCTCGTCCGATCGCTAAATTCCCGCCCCACGACACAGGATATGAGTGAAGAGAAGGAGCCAGTTCTAGTAGACAATGCAACAGGCCCCCGCATTATTGACGCCAAGCCACTCGTTGGCCTTCTCAGCGTGCTGGTGGCCACGCTCCATGCCGATTTCAACGAGTCCGTCTCGCGCTATCGGGCACCTATCTGCCGCGGCAATAGTTGATATCTAGATATATAGGCTGTCGCGCTGCCAGGAAGCACGGCATGTGTCCAATCTGGTGGGGACGACACCCGTCTGCCGCAACTGCTGCGCGCTCTGGAGCCAAACGATGAAACTCTCGTGCGTACGTTTTAAACATTCCTGCCTGACATCCGGCAGAGACTGCAGTTCGTCCAGGAGAAGTAATCTCCGATTCGCAGCACGCTTACCTGATCAGCGGGTGCATCCCGCGAGCGAGCGCGACGTGAGCATTCCGGACTTCAACTGACATACGTCGCGTCGCCGAGCGCCACCATGCGCGTCACCACGGCGCCCGAGCCGGTCGCGTGATCATGCGCGCTGCGTGCGCCCAGCATTGAAGGAGGGACCATGAGCGATGTCCGCGTCAATGGCCAGAGACTGATTGAGGATTACGCGCTTATCAGCGATTGCCAGACGGCAGCCCTTGTCGGCCGCGACGGATCTGTCGATTGGCTCTGCTGGCCCCGTTTCGACTCGGGCGCATGCTTCGCAGCTCTTCTGGGCGGCCCGGAGCACGGGCGATGGCTGATCGCACCCAAGGATCCGGGTGCGCGCGTCGCACGCGGCTATTGGGACGGTTCGCTTATCCTTATGACGACATTCGAAACAACCGAAGGTGTCGTTGAGCTGGTGGACTTCATGCCACCCGGGGACGGTGAATCCAGTCTCATCCGGCTGGTGCGCGGGGTGAGCGGCAGCGTCGTCCTGCATACCGAAATCGCCCTGCGCTTCGACTATGGTTCCATTGTGCCCTGGGTCGAGCGTCTCGATGAAGACGGCGGACTGAGCGCGATCGCCGGACCGGCAAAGGTTGTGCTGCGTACGCCGGTGCAACTCTGCGGCCGGAATTTCGTGACCTACGGCGACTTCACCGTCCGAGCTGGCGACGTGGTACCGTTCGTTCTGAGCTATGGTCCATCACACCAGCCGCTGGCGCAGAAGATCTGTGCCGAAAGTGCGCTCCGCGGCACCAAAGCATTCTGGCGTGACTGGTCGGACCGCTGTGCGCCCGCCGGTCCCTGGACCCAAACAGTGAAGCAATCGCTTGCGGTCCTGAAGGGGCTGATCTACGCCCCGACCGGCGGCATCGTTGCGGCGCCGACAACGTCGCTTCCCGAGCAGGCCGGCGGAGTGCGTAATTGGGACTATCGCTATTGCTGGTTGCGAGACGCCACCTTCACGCTTCAGGCTCTCGGCAACGCTGGCTATTACGACGAGGCGCGGGACTGGCGAAACTGGCTGCTTCGAGCGGTCGCGGGTCGTCCGGATCAATTGCAGATCATGTACGGGCTTGCCGGGGAGCGGCAACTGACCGAGTGGGAGGTGCCCTGGCTGCCAGGGTTTCAAGGTGCCAGCCCGGTTCGCATCGGCAACGCCGCCGCTACGCAGCTGCAGCTCGACGTGTATGGCGAGATCGCCGACGCGATCTTCCAGGCCCGGCTCCACGGTCTGCCATCGCATCCACGCGATGATGCGATTGCCCAGGCCCAGTGCGCACACCTCGAGACAGTCTGGCGCGAGCCCGACGATGGGATCTGGGAGACGCGCGGGCCGCGCCAGCATTTCACCCATTCGAAGGTGATGGCTTGGGTAGCCTTCGACAGAGCAGTCAAGGCGGCTGAACAACTCGGCCTCGCGGGGCCCGTCGATCGCTGGCGGGCAGTTCGCGACGAAATTCACGCTGATGTCTGCCGCAACGGATTTGACCCCGACCTTGGCAGCTTCGTGCAGGCCTATGGATCGAAGGCGCTCGATGCCAGCCTTCTGCTGCTGCCGATCGTCGGCTTTCTGCCACCAACCGATCCGCGTATCATTGGCACCGTGAGTGCCGTCGAGCATCGCCTTATGGTGGATGGGCTGGTGCTCCGTTATGACACCGGGAATACCAAAGACGGTTTGCCGCCCGGTGAGGGCGCGTTCCTCGCCTGCAGTTTCTGGTTCGTTGACAATCTGGTGCTGCAGGGACGCTGCTTCGAAGCGTTTGCGATGTTCGAGCGGCTGCTGGCGCTGCAGAACGATGTCGGATTGCTCGCCGAGGAGTACGATCCCCGCCTAGAGTGTCAGATGGGGAACTTCCCGCAAGCATTCAGCCATGTGGCGCTCGTCAACACCGCCTACAGTCTCGCGCGCTGGTGGGCGTCGGTTGAACAAGGCGTCAGCCACGTTCCCTCCTCGCTGCTGGTGTCAGCCCCTGGCTCTGCGCCCGATGAGTTCTCCGATTCATCGGGAAACGCCCTGCCACAACGCGATCCAACCGTGCCGGCGCGTGTCGTACAGCTGGCGTGACGGCGTGCGAAGGGTGACGAAATTTATGCCGCCGTTCGAACCGGAGAGACCTTCGTGATAGCGACAGACAGCAAGAATGGTAGCAACCCCTGAATGGGCGCTTTTTGAGCAGTTGTTAGCAACGCGACAAACAACGCGAACTGGACGGCCTGACCCACGCGGAATGGCACGGGCTTAACCCGATGCCGCGTTACGAGGTCTCTGATCGTCACGCGGCGGACCTGTCTCCAGAGCGTTGCTCGCCATGTTCTAACACGAGGTGCGCGGCCATCCCTCACCTCGCGGGCAAAATCCTGCAGGTGGGTTGCGAGATTTCCGATGATCTCCCGGCTGCGCGGGTTGGGGGTGTCTTGTATGTGGCGGAGAAATTCCGCGGTGATGGTATTTTCGTTGAGGTTGTACATTGCGCCTCCTCGCTTATCTGTTGTCACAAAGCGTCGCCGCTGCCGTTGGTCGATGCCGCGCCCGCGTCTCGGCCTCGCTGCCGATGCACCTACCAGGAGCGCCCGTGACCAAGAGCCAGCAACCTCGAGCGCTCACCTTCAACGTCGAATGGCCAAGCCGATTCTGCGGCCACGAGGCCCCGACCTCCTGCACGTTCCTGACGTACGATCGACATGATCGAGTAGCACGCGTCTGCTGCAGACAGGCCTGGCGCTCCTCCTCCACTACGATTCGCATTACGGTAAGCCAAAAGCTGCTGCTGAGCGTCGGTCACGCCCCTTAGGCATGCCGTGCCACGACGTACTTTCCCACTACAGGTGCCGTCGTTGCTCATAGAGCAACAGTCTGGTGTGCAGGTAATAGGTTTTCTCCCGTGCTCAGCCCATTAAATGGTGGGCAGCATCTGGCTCAGGCAGTCGTTGACGCTTCCGCGCTCAGAGCCAACGTGATGCGGGACTCTCGCCCCGGTTCTGTCCACAGGATCCAGGAAACTCGACCATGATTCGCCAAGAAGCCGATGTTGGTAACCAAGCGGGCCGTCCCGCCGTCATAGGAGCGGTGCTATACGTTGTCTGGAGCCTGCTCCACCTGATGGCGTCTTTGTCAATCTATCACCTGGCCTCAACGCTGCCGGACAGCGTGCAACGAGGTCGCCTCGAGCAAGGTGGTTGGAACTTGGCCGTGTTCTCGCTTCAGGCCCTGATCGTCGCGGCCACACTGAATTGGCGTAACAATAGAGTGGGCTATTGGATCAACGTGATCGGGGTCGGGGTAGTAGATCTCGGATATGTCTTGCTGCTGATCGTGCCTGGATATGTTCCCGTCTCACTCGTAGCTCTAACAGGCCCGATCATCTACGTCGTCGCCGCAGGTTTCTCGACCCTCGGATACATCCAAAGTAGCGGCAAGCGAGCACATCTTGCCTGGCGAAGCGCCTAGCCAACCGGGTTTTTGCAAGACAGGGAGCTGCCAAACACGGACCCAGATACCTGCACTGTCGCCCTTCTCTGCCTAAAAGGAGCAAGTCTATTGTCTCATCAGCGAAAGCCCGTCCTCTTGGGCATCTCCGGTAGCCTACGGCGCTTGTCCTATAATTCCGCAATCCTGTCGACGCTGGCAGAAGCTGCGGATGACCAGGTAAAATGGGTGCTCTTTCCGCTAAACGAGGTCCCTTTGTACAACCAAGATCTCGACACGGAAACCCCTCCGCCGCCCGTGGCAGCACTGCGGGCAGAAATGGGCGAGGCCGATGGGCTTGTCATCGTTTCACCGGAATATAATTATGGGATTTCGGGTGTATTGAAAAACGCATTGGACTGGGCGTCGCGTCCATACGGGAAGTCCAAGCTGACGGGGAAGCCCGTTCTGACCATCACCTCGTCTTCGGCGTTCACCGGAGGCGTCCGAGCGCAATCGCAGCTGAACGAGACTCTCATAGCTAATGCTGCGATGTTGGTCTTGCGGCCACAATCGGTAATCGCGTCAGTCCATGAGAAAGTCCAGGATGGCCGCCTTCGCGACGCGACAACACTGAATGTTCTGCTGGCGGGCATCGGCGACTTGGTCCGCGATATTCGCCGGAAGGCGTCCGTGATCCAGCAAGAGGCCTAAATCGCGTGCGCCAGAAGGAAGAAAGGTCTAAACCGTGCGGCTGGTGCCGACGGGGGTGCTGCCAAGGCTCAGGAAGAGACCATGACCGGCGGTCGCGCTGACCCTAATTGTGCAACACGAATTTGAGGAAAACCGCCGTTCCCGGTGGAGGGAAAATGCGCGCAAATGACGCTTATTCGGGTCTGGCGGGATTTGGGTGCAGGTTGGACTGTGGCGAGTTCGATCGGGGAACTGAAATGCCGAGAAGGTCACTGGTGCCGGAAACGGCCGGCTTGCGTGTTGAAGCCATTCGGTGGGCCCCTGGCGGGCTGGTCATCCGGGTCGAGCCTCGTGATCCTCCACAATGTCCCCGCCGTCGAGCATATCGACATCTCGGCACAGTGCCTACATCCGGACCCTCCGCGATCTTCCGATCCAGGGTGATGCCGTCACGTTGAGGGTGCATGCAGGTCGATAGTGGTGTCGTTCGTCTTCTTGTGTGCAGAGCCCGGGCGGCAAAGTTGAAATGTACTGGGTGCAGATAGACGGCCCGTTGGAGATAGACGTGCAGGAGCGCCCAGCCTTAAACGACGCGTTCATTAGGGTTTTGACAAACGAATCGCAACGGCCCGAGCATCGTCGAATGCCGCAAGAAACGCCCGATGCGGACGCCACCTCAACCGCAGTGCTGCAGCAGCCACTACACGACTCAGAAGAAGTCTCGTTCAGGCAAATCCATCCCAGCTTCGTTTTTGACGGACAGCCGTTTAGCCAGCCTTTCGTTCCTACTGACAAGGATAACAACAAACTGTCGGTCGGCCGGTCCGCCGTCACGGACGCTGCGAGAGCCTTTGCACTCTACGTAAACGATGGTAATTCATCCGTCGCAGTGTATGGACTCGTGGTAGGGGAGTTCGGGCAAGAAAATCTGAGATGCGTACCCGAACCTCTGGAGAAGACCGATGCTCGCTCCGCCAACCCAGCGCACGCGTACGCCGACTACTCGCCATTCGGAACCAATCAACAGAACAACAAGGCCAAACGTCTGAAGCAAAAGGCGATTGCCCGCGGCCGCCTTTACCCATAGCCTTCAATTCATATGAGAGGCCTCGGGCTGTCTGCTGCCGCCCGCGCCGGTCGAGCAATTGGACGCAAGCTCGATCGCCGGCGCTGGGTGCTGCCGGCTTCCTTCGTGGTCGATCGGTCCCCGGGCGTGTGGTGCCGGTGCCATAGTGCGCTGACGCAAGAAGGAAAGGGCCGCTGCAGCGGACGGCTTAACCTGGCGAATGAACACCCTTAGCCTCTTCGGCCTATTTGCCGTCTCTGCAATGCTCGTGTGCTACGCCCTGGAACAACGCAGCCACTGGTTTATCCTGTTGTTCGCCGCATCGTGCGCTCTCGGATCGGCCTACGGTTTCCTACAGGGCGCTTGGCCGTTTGGTCTGATCGAAGCGGTGTGGTCGCTCGTCGCAGTCAAGCGATGGGTCGGGGTGCGAAGATCTTGACCTGTGCACCTTTGCAGGATCCCCCGGCCGGTCTCCCTTACATCTCCGACCGCGACGACTGCGGCAGGTGAATCCCGCACATGTCGTGGAACTCTGTCGCCTGCATCGGCGGGCAGTCCGCCACGATGGTCCGTAGCAGCACCGGCGCCGGCGGCATTCCCGGCGTCGATACAGTATTCCCTCGGCGATCAGAGACGGGAGAGATCGCCCTCCTGGACGTGCAGATCGCCGTTCTTCACGGCCAAATCCGACTTGGTGATTCGGACACTGGATGCTTCACGAAAAGCCCGTGGAAGCAGGCCCGTGTAGTGGATCAGGTACTCGCGCCCCTCTCGGCCGGAAACCACACCCTCGAAGGCGCCGCCGCCGACGCGAAATCTGACCCGATCTCCGTCCTGAAAGCTCACGTGGATCCCCTTTGGTGCGGTGATGTCCGTAAAGAATGCGGCCCGGGCGCGGTGTGACCAGGCCGCCAGGAGGACTCTTGTGAATTGTCGTAGCCGCGGGGAGAGCCGCAGCACCTGCACCATACAGCCGGAATCTTTCAAACAGGTTTCCGCGCGTTTCTGGCGCCCTACCGTTTGTTATTGCCCCCTCACTCGGTCGCCTATTCCTCAGTCTCGGTTGCGTCGACCTCCATCCGTTGCGTTTGTCGCGTGGCCTTCCGCAACATCCTTACTGTAGACAGCGACGACGCAGGCGCTAGCACTATGCGTCCTGAGCATCACCAGCATGGCCGGGTCCTTGCTGATAGGGGATTCCGCCTTCAAGACAGTCACAACGAACTCTGATGGGGTATAGTCGTCGTTCACCAGGATGACCTGGGGTAGGTGAGGCCGCTCGACCTTGATTTCAGCCACTCAGCCATCCGTCCATCGCTGGTAGAACTACCTGTCTGGTCATCCTCCGAAATCAGCCGGAATTAGCGCGCGATAGTCCGCTTCACCGCGCACGCGCTGCTCCCAGGCCAAGACGCCGTTGCGAAAAGCATTTAGCTGCCAGGACACTTCGTACGAGCGAGGACGCGCCTACCGCCATCATCGCCACTCGGGAAACTTCTTTGGGGCCTCGAATTCAGCAAGAGCGTGCAGTTGCGCTTTCCCAACTGCGGCCCGCAGCGAGGCGAGCGACATCGCCGCGCGTGACATCGCCGCGCGTTGTCCGGCGGTAGGGGAGGAGAGTAGAATATGAATTGGGCGGGTTGAATGAGCGCGCCAGCCGAACGCCGGAAACAACGAAAGGGACCAATCATGCCGATCCGCACGCTCGCAGAGGCGATCTCCTACTATGGCCGTGAGGCCTATCTGCTTACGGTCTCGAAAAGCGGTCCGCACACAAATAATGTGACAATTGACCTTCACGGCGGCCGCATCGGCTGCAACGTGGGTGTATCCGCCAGCAAGAACATTGCAGACCAGCCTAACGTGTCGTTGTTCTGGCCGCCTATAGAGCCCGGCGACTATGCTTTGATCGTCAATGGCACGGCTGTGAGCGAGCGCGGGCTGACGGGCCCGACGATGGCAGAAATCACAGTCACCAAATCGGTGTTGCATCGCCCGGGTGCCAGGCCCGACGACAGCGATGGGCCGTGCGCCTCCGACTGTCGCCGCCTGACACGGTGATCTATCGTGCGGCAGAGAATCCAATGTCCGTTGCACATTTAAAGCAAAACCTCATGAACCGAGCACGCTGATTAGCTACGGTTCTTCACTGCATGAGTCCGATGCAGAATCGTCTCCATGCTGTCGCGGGGAACTCTACCGGAATTTTTCAGGGTGCTTCCGCGGCGTACCAGCTTCGTCCCACGGCAGCGTACCTCCTCCTCACTCCAGGCAGTTGCTGATCGGGCGCGGTTGGCCGGCTCGTGGGTTCGAAGAAGTTCTTCTCAATGGGTCTTATGTGGACGGCCCCTTGGTTCAAGAGCGCCAACGCGAAGGATGACGTGCGGATCGACACTGAGTCCCAATCCACGACCGATGGTGTCTGACGAGCGAAATTCAACGCGATAGCAAGATCGGCTGTGGGGAAAGGTGTGCGTACTGCGACAATATCGGTGTCAGGCACCTCTTGCCAAAAATGAACAGGCCGGGTGGGGGCCAAGGGCAGCGAGAATAGATTGCCGAAGGGCATCGCACGACGAACCATTATTCCGCTCTCTCTGGCCGTCGCTGTGGCAGCGCAGGTCAGAACTACCGAGTTTGCCTTTGGGTAGATAGCGCAGATTGAAGCAATTACTGAGGGAATTCCGCTCATCGGCCGGCACTAACCGGCGATGTCGGTGATCGGGGTCGGCGCCCTGGTCGAGCCGCAGACGCTGGTGGAGATTGAGGCGGCTCCAGTGTTGCCGCTCGGGGGGAGGGACGAGAAACTTGACATCTAAACTGCCCGAGTCCGAGATGTCTTCGCCTGCGCGCGGCGCGGCGCCGCCGGGCTCAATGCGAACGGGGAGAGAGGCATGAACGCGCGTCTGTTCGCGATTGTGACGGCTGTGGGGATGCTGGCGACCTCGGGCATCGCCCAGGCGCAGATCAGGATCGGGGCCATCCTGTCGATCAGCGGCCCCGGCGCCGCCATGGGGGTGGGCTACAAGGGCGCGTTCGACTTCTTCCCGAAGGAGATCGACGGCCAGAAAGTGGAATACATCGTCCGCGACGACGGCACCGACGCCTCCAACGCCTATACGATCGCGCAGAAGATGATCTCGGAGGATCATATTGATGCCTTCATCGGCCCGTCGCTGACTGCCTCCGACGCCGCGGTCGCGCCGCTCGCCAACCAGGCGCATGTGCCGATGATCGCCATGGCGCCCTACGAATACGTCCCGCAGAAGCAGCCCTTTACGTTCAACGATGCCCAGCCGCTGTCGCTGATGGTGGCCGAGGTGTTCAAATACATGAAGGGCAAGGGCATCACCACCGTCGGCTATATCGGCTTCTCCGACGGCTGGGGCGACCTCGTGCTGGCGGCCACCAAGCAGGCGGCGGCGGCGGACGGGATGCACATTGTCGCCGACGAGCGCTACGCGCGCACCGACACCTCGGTCGATGCGCA
>JASHVB010000549.1 GCA_030039695.1 Acetobacteraceae bacterium | reverse complement strand
GGCCGAGCGCGTCACGGCCAGTGCCGATGCCGTCAACATTGTCTTGATCGGCACCCCGCTCCGCAGTTTTTCCAGCGTGCAATCCAGAATCTGATCGCGGGGTGTGTCCTCGATGAACTGCACCAAAGGTTCAATGGATTCGGGGTATTGGACGCGTTGCGGCATCATGTCGAACTTCTCCCTACGGCGATGCTGTTTGCTTCCTCGATCCGTTGGCCCGGCGCGTCACAGGCGCAGCCACGGCCCATAATGCTGGTGCTGTCAAAGCGGTCATGATCGTAGAGTTGACGAATTCCGTCACACTCGGTCCCGCCGGCACGTGTTATGCGACGGACTGGCCGTGCGGCGGGCACACGTGGGGCCCCGCAAGGTCACCGCCACCTTGCCGGCGATCGTCCCCCCCATTTCGGCGGTTGTCAATGTTCTCCCCGTCACGTGCGAGGGGCGGGCTGACACCTGGGACAGAAATACCCACTCCGGCCGCCGCGTTTCTCCTGCTCGATCGCCGTGCCGCATCGTGGGCAATGGCCGCCGAGGTGACGCTCCGGCAGCAGGAAGCCCTTGGGCAGGCGGTCCGTGAATGCCTCGGCGCCGGCGCCACAGTCGATCGCCGTCTGCAGCACTGATTTCATTGCTTCGAACAGCCGGCGGATGGCGGCTGTGTCGAGCGAGTTGGTCGCCGTGGCCGGATGCAGCCTGGCCTGGAACAGGATCTCGTCGGCATAGATGTTACCAATGCCGGCCATGCGCGACTGATCCATCAAGACGGCCTTGATGGCCTGCTTGCGGCCCGCCAGCGCGGACGTGAACGCGGCAAGGTCGAACGATGGCTCCAGAACGTCAGGACCGAGTTTTTCATCGTTGATGAACGTGCTGACACTCGGCGCGAATTGCGCCTTGCCGATCCGGCGCGGATTCAGATAAGCGAGTTGATCACCCTTCGCGAAATCAAGGCACACCCGCGCGAAGCGTGGTTCGGGTTCGCCGTGGTGTACGTATTGCACGGACCCGTTAGTGCCGAAATGAAAGGCCAGGGCAGCTGAGTCGTCGGTCTCGAGGAGCAGCACCTTGCCGTGCCGGCGGGCGCTGCGCAGGGTCCTGTCCTTTAGGCGGCGCTGCAGGGCCGCTGGAGTTGCGCCCTGCAGGCTGCCGGCGTCGAGCACCTCGACCCTGGCCACGACCTGGCCCACGCTGTGATGCTCAGCCAGACGGCGGAAAAGCTCGACATCGGGAAGTTCGGGCATGGTGACCACCCGCTTTGTCTGAGACGTCGATATAGCCGCGGCGAGGATGCACCTCCATGCCTACATTCGGCACACGCAATGCCGTTCACGCCGCTCTCAGAGCGTCACGGCGGCGCACAGCCCGTCATGGCAACTCCCGGCCCGCCGGGCCGAATGGAACCCGCCGCAAAGATCGCGGTTGATGCGGCCGAGAATTCGGACGAAAAGCTGGTGACGACGGTGCGTGACCCACCCCGCGTATGCCGTGGTGGTGTCACGATACCGGATATGTTCACGTTCTGCGGCACCGCGTCGGGGTATATTCGGCGCGTGGTTCGTCCGGACCATCAAGAACTGCACGAATGACAGGATAGTTGACTAGACTCGATGGCGGACCCGGCGACTGCTACCCGGCCCATGGCAGTGCTCCAATGGTTTCCTTGTCCGCTCACCCATGCCGTACGAAGCGAACAAAGTATCTTTAATTGTCCACCGTCTCATAACCGGACCATCCGGGCTCGCTGCTTGGTTCAGGCGGGCAATTGCTCAGCCCCGGCGCCCGCATTAGCGTGGCCCTGGTCTTTACGGAGGTGCGTCGTGCTCAAGCTCGGATACAAGGCGTCTGCTGAGCAATTCGGCCCAAGTCATCTGCTGGAATTCTCCTGCCTGGCAGAGCAAACGGGGTTCGATTCCGTCTTCGTCAGCGACCATTTCCAGCCGTGGAAGCACACCGACGGGCATGCACCTTCGGCTCTGGCGTGGCTCGGCGCCCTTGGCGCGCGCACGCAGCGCATCGTGATGGGGACCAGTGTGCTGACGCCGACCTTCCGCTACCATCCCTCGGTCGTCGCGCAGGTGTTCGGCACGCTAGGGGCGCTGTTCCCCGGTCGTGTGATCCTCGGCGTTGGCACCGGCGAATCGCTGAACGAGGTGCCGGCGATAGGCATTAAGTGGCCGGAGACGAAGGAGCGCTTCGCCCGCCTGCGCGAGGCGCTACAGTTGATCCGCAGACTATGGCGCGAGGAACATGTCAGCTTCGAGGGCGAGTACTACCGCACCGAAAACGCCACGATCTACGACAAGCCGCAGAACCCGGTGCCAATCTACGTCGCGGCGGCGGGGCCGGCGGTGGCGAAGTACGCCGGCCGCGCCGGCGACGGATTCATCTGCACGAGTGGCAAGAAGTGGGATCTGTATACCCAGACATTGCTGCCGAGCGTTGACGAGGGCATCAAGGCGGCCTCGGCGCCGAAGCCGGATTATGACAGGATGATCGAGATGAAGGTGTCGTTCGACACCGACCGCGAGCGCGCACGCCAGGACACGCGCCATTGGGCGGCGCTGGCGTTGACACCGGAAGAGAAGGTGTCGGTCGAGGATCCGCGCGAGATGGAGAAATTGTCGGCCGCGCTGCCGGTGGAGCGGGCAGAGAGCCGCTGGATCGTCTCCACCGACCCCGACGAGCATGTTGAAAAAATTGCACCGTATGTGGAACTGGGGTTCCGGCACCTGGTGTTCCACGCGCCGGGACCGGACCAGGCGCGCTTCCTGAAGCTTTATGGCGAGATGGTGCTGCCGCGGCTGCGTCGTCGGTTCGTCTGACCCCATGCCGCTGGCGCAAGCCGAACCGACGACCGTGGAGGAGTTGCTGGTCCTTCGTGGTGACCTGAGGGGCGTTGTGGCAGGGTGGGCACGCTACCCTGACCTTTTCGTCACATGCTCCACGATCCCTCGTGCCTGCAATCTCATTCCGAAACCGCTGACGGTATTCGAGGTGGTTTCAAGAAGCACCGAGGTGATCGATCGCGACGTAAAGGCGGACGAGTCCAGCGCGCGCCCTGCGACAGGCCGCTGCGCCATGCTCGCACAAACCGTGGTTGAGACCACAATCTTGTCTCGCAACGATGCACGTGCAAGCGGACGACCGAGCGGACGTGACGCGATTCCACAACCGAAGGAATTCAACGTTGCACTTCCCCTGGCGGAAGTTTATCGCCCCATCGTGCTGGACGATTGATGTCTGTGACCAGCTGCCGCCTGGACATTTTCGCCGTGCCCGACATGCCGATGGTGCAGCCGGGTGACGACCTCGCTGCGCTGATCGCGGCGCGAGTGGAGACGCTGCGTGACCGCGACATCGTGGTGATTGCGCAGAAAGTCGTCTCCAAGTCCGAAGGCCGCATCGTCGATCTCGCGACCGTTACACCAAGCGCCGAAGCTGTTGCGCTGGCGGGTGAGGTCGGCAAGGACCCACGTCTTGTGGAGGTCATCTTGTCGGAGTCGAGCCGCCTCGTGCGCAGCCGTCCGAATCTGATGATCATGCAGCACCGGCTGGGCTTCGTGATGGCAAACGCCGGCGTCGATCACTCCAACGTCGCGCCGATCGACGGTGTGGACCGCGTACTGCTGCTGCCGGAGGATCCGGATGGTTCGGCTGCGGCGCTCCGGGCAAACCTGCAAGCGCGTTTCGGCGTCGAACTCGGCGTGATCATCAGCGACAGCTTCGGCCGCCCATGGCGGCGCGGCACGGCCGGCGTGGCGATCGGTGCGTCCGGTTTACCGTCGCTCATTGACCTACGCGGCCATCCCGACTTGTTCGGCCGCACACTGGAAGTCTCGATCGTCGGTTTCGCGGACGAAGTCGCCGCCGCCGCCTCGCTGCTGCAGGGCCAGGCGCGCGAGGGGCAGCCGGTTGTTGTCGTGCGCGGCCTCGTATGGGATGCGCCCGATGCCCCGGTAGCCGAGATGATCCGCCCGCAGGGCGAGGACTTGTTCCAATGATCGTCGCGCTGTCCGGTGGGGTGGGCGGCGCCAAGCTGGCGCTCGGGCTGTCACGCGTGATGCAACCCGAGGAGCTGCTGGTCGTCTGCAATACTGGGGACGATTTCGAGCACCTGGGCCTGTGCATTTCACCCGACCTCGACACGGTGATGTACACCCTGGCGGGCTTGGCCAATCCGGAACTCGGCTGGGGGCGCCGTGACGAAACCTGGTCGTTCATGGAAACGCTGGCCGAGATCGGCAGCGAAACGTGGTTCCGACTAGGTGACCGCGACGTCGCGATCCACGTGGAACGCACGCGCCGCTTGCGCGCGGGCGAATCTCTGTCGTCGGTCACGGCCTATCTATGTGCCAAGATCGGCGTCGCGCCACGCGTGCTGCCGATGAGCGACGATCCGGTGCGTACGCGCGTGCGCACCGATGCAGGCTGGCTGGATTTTCAGGACTATTTCGTCCGCCTGCGGTGCGAACCCGTCACGCGCGAGCTTGCTTTCCATGGGGCGGACACCGCACAGGCACAGCCCGAGTTCATCGTCGCATTGCGCGATCCGGGATTGGAGGCAGTAGTGATTTGCCCGTCCAACCCGTTCATCAGCATCGAGCCGATCCTCGCGGTTCCCGGCGTGCGCGATGC
>JASHVB010000548.1 GCA_030039695.1 Acetobacteraceae bacterium | reverse complement strand
GACGAATGATTGCCGGAGTGGAACTGCGTGCTATGCTGGGCGCAACATCGTTTCTTGGTCGAAAGGCAGCTGTCATGGCGGAAGACGCAGACGGCGCCGGCGCCAGTCCGCAGGCCGGCGACGGGCTGAGCGAATTCGCCAGGGCGTTGAGTAGTGCCTGTACGCTTGGCGCCGCCATCTTGAACAGCATGGCCGGCCCGACTGACAGAACGCGCGCCGCGGCGGTTTTTGCCCCGCTGATCGAACCCTTCCGACAGGCCGGCAGCCCTGCCACCGATGCATCGATAGCGCCGGACAGTGTGGATATTGCGACCTTTCTCGGTCAGACCTGGATGGTCGCCGCGTCCAGCGGGTTTCGTTACTGGCGGCGCTTGGCGGAAATGTATGGCGAGCACCAGGCTGACCTGTTGCAGGCACTGATGAGCAGCGGAGTGTCCGAGGACGAACGCCGGGCGACGATCGATGAGCTGCGCGCCTATGTGCGCGACCTGGGCGACGTGTCGTTGCAGGAGGCGCGCGTTCTGCAGAGCGAGCTGGAGCGGCTATCACATGGGCTGGCGGCCGCGGTCGGTTCGGGTGCAGAGCATGCACAGCACCGCCGCCGCTGGCGGGCCAAGCCTTAGCGTGGACAACTGGTGCGGCTCGTCGTGGCACGGCGAATTGACCACCGACCGAAGTGGCCGACCCACGACTGAATGAGTCGAGTCCCGCCATTATACCGGCGACAGCCGCCGTCCGTTCGGTAGCCTGGGTCGCGGCTGTCGCTGAGATGACGGCGAACGGGCGGGTTTCTTGGCAGGAGCCGGCGACGAAGCAACCCGCTGCGGGAGATCGGTTCGTCGCTGCGCTCTTCACAATGACAGGATGGGGCGCACCATGGCGAGTGAAGCGACCACGCGCGACCTGGCGTTCGCGGCGGAAATGGCAGCGTTGCGAGAACGTATCGCGCACTGGCTCGGCCGATGCGATACAGAAATCCGTCCCGCGCTGGAATGGCAGTTCCTCGCGGGCTCGAAATATTTCCGTCCCCTCACGGTGTTTGCCTGTTACCGCGCGATGCACGACACCGCCACGCCACCTGGGGTAATCGAATCCGCGCTGCTGATCGAATTGTTCCACAACGTGTCGCTGGTCATCGACGACATCGTCGACAAGTCGGAACATCGCCGCGACCGATTAACGCTGCACAGCAAGTTCGGCGAACTCGTTGCGTTCATGACCGCCGGCTACATCGTCGCCGACGGCTTCCGGTTGGCTGCCGAAGATCCGCAGCTTACCGAATTGTTCGCCGAATTGCTGAAGCGGCTCGCGGTGGCGGAATGCATGCAGTGGCGCCTGCGCCGCACGCCGCTCGGGGTCGAGGACTGGCGCAAGATCGCCGCCGAGGACACCGGCTCAATGTTTGAAATCGCGGCCTGCCTCGGCGACCGCAGCCAACGGCTGCGCAAGTTCGGCGGTCTGCTTGGCCTGTTGTACCATGGTTGCGATGACGTGGCTGACGTTCGCGGCGCCTCGGCGCTGGGCGGCGGCGGCGTCGACGATCTGCGCGATGGCATCCTGACGCTGCCCGCGGCGCTGGCGATCCGCGACGCGGAGACGGCACGGATTTTCGCCAATCCTACCGAGGACCAGCTGCCGCTGCTCGCCAGGGCATTCCAGACGAAAATCCCCGCGGCCGAAGCCTACCTGGACCGCATCGCTGAAGAGGCCCGCATTGAAGCCCGGCTGTTCGCGCCCCGTCCCGAGGGGTTGTTCGCGCTGGTCGATCAGACGCGGGAGCTCTCCGGGCGGTGAATGCAGCGGTTGCGACCGCGATGGGCGCTGCGACGAAAGGAACAGGCTGTACCGAGCGCCTCCGATGATAGCGTCGACGATCGGGCGCGCCTGCAATTCGCTGTGGCGCGCCTATCGACCGCGCGGCAGGGTCAGGACATTGCCGAGAGGTGCCTGATCGCCCTAGGCGCCTGGCTCACTGTTCCAGCCGGTAGCGGATCTGCACCGTGGCGGTGATCTGGCCCTCCGCCATCGCGGAATCGAACGGCGGGACCGAGGCGCCACGCAGCATCGCCATTGCCGCCGCATCAAGGCGCGGCGAACCGGAGCTTTTAACCACCGTCACGTCGGTCACCTGACCGGAACGCTGGACAGTGAAGCGAACGGTCACGTCGCCCTGCTCGCCGCGGCGGCGTGCCGATTCGGGATAGACCTTGTGGTCCGCGAGCCAGGTTTCCAAGGCGCGTTGCCAGGACAAGCTGATGACCCGCGCGGCAGCCGCCGCCGGCACGCGCGGCGCCTGCTGTGTCGGCCCGGGCACAGGCGCCTGCTGTACCGGAGCGGGCACAGGCGCGGGCCGCATGGGAGCGGGCATCGGGGCGGGCGGTGGCGTACGGGCACGCTCAACCGGCTTCGGCAGCGGCGGCGGGGGCGGTGCCTCTGGCGGGGGCAGCGGCAGCGCTTCGGTGGGCACCGGAACTGCCGTGGGCTGCGGCGCGGGCTGCGGCGGCGGAACCTCAGGGACCTGCCTGGGTGGCGGTGGCGGCAGCGCTTTCGGTGGGGGCGCGGTCTGGGCCGGCGGTTGCTCTGGGGCCGGCGGAGGTGATGGTGGTGCCGGAGCCGCATGCGGCTCGGTCGGGTGCTCCCACTCCAGCGCGACGGTCAATTGTGATGGGGGCGGGGGCAAAGTGACAGTGACCGCCAGAAACGCCAGCGTACCCGCAGCGATGTGGAGCAAGGCCGACCCCGCCAACGGAACCCGACGGCCGTAGGAGGGTGCGCGGTCAGGCACCAGACGCGGGCCGGCAGCACCGAACGGAACGAGTTCCTCGCCAGGCCACCCGGCTTTCAGCGCCCGGTCAGGCGCCAGCCGTGGCCAGGTCGGGGCGGTTGGAACGCTTGCCTCATCAGGCCATCCGACTCGCCGCGCGCGGCCGGGCGTTACCCGGGGCCCGGCTGAGCCGATCGGAACTGTTGCCTCATCTGGCCAGCCTGCTTGCCTTGCGCCGAACAACGAAATGTTATAACGTTTCAACACGAAGCCTAGCCTAGGTCCCGTTGCATCGCGCGCAAAAGAGGTTCTGTGATGACGTATTGTTGCCTCACGCTGCGATTGTCCGTTCTGCTTGGCCGTGCTCGGCGCGGCAGCAGCCTATGCCGCCTACCCGCCGCCTGCTACCGACCCTGCGGCCTAGCTGTCGCTGAACCTCGACGTCATCTCGCGGTACCCGGGTGCGGCGCGGCCGCAGGTTCGGCCTCCTGAGTCGGGCCTCGGCCCGAGCGTTTAGCGCAGCGCGATATCTTCCTGGGAGATCGTTCCCTGGACGTCTGGGGTCCAGGCGCACGCTGGACGACGACGGCGACGCTCCGACGCAATTCTCTGCGGACCTGCTGGTGTTGAGCGGCCTTGGCGCCAGCACGCCGACTGTTCGAAACGACATTGCGCTGCCGGTGTTTGGCGTGGTGAACCTGTCGGCGGCGCAGAAGTTGCCGCAAGGAACCAACCGCGGCGAAGCGGATCAACGCTTCGCCGTTGTAGGCCTCACGATGACAGATGCCTCCGGCGCCGGACGTCACGCTTTGTCCCGCGTTGCCCGCAGCACTCTTTCTCCGGTCATCGGCGTCTCATTCACCTCTGCGTGGAAGCCGGTCGTCGCCAGCGCATCGCGCACTGCATTCGCGATCGCAGCCGGAGGCGCCACCGCACCGCCCTCACCCATCCCCTTCATCCCATATTCGGTCGCAGTCGCCGAGGTGTGCAGGTGCGCGATGCGGATCGGCGGCAATTCCCCTGCGTTCGGTAGGTGATAATCCAGCAGCGACGCGGCCAGCGGCTGGCCGTCAGCGTCGTATGGAATTTCCTCGCACAGAGCGGTGCCGATGCCCTGCACCACGCCGCCTCGAATCTGCCCCTCTACCAGCATCGGATTGACCATCGTTCCGCAGTCCTCGGCCACAGCGAAATCCAGCAGATCGACCGCGCCCGTCTCGACATCCACTGCCACCACGGCGCCGTGCGTCGCGTATGAATAAACGCCCGTGCTCACCGCCGGCTCATAGGTCGCCACGGCTTCCAGAAGCGGCTCAACGCCCGGCGGCAGCTCGTGCATGCGCAGGTGCGCAACGGCGGCGATTTCCGCGATGGAGACAGAACCCCCCGGGCCGAGCACGGCGCCGCCCTCGCAACGCGCCTCGGCCGGATCGCATTGCAGCAGATGCGCGCCAATGCGCACCAGCTTGTCGCGCAGCACGCGGCTGGCGCGCGCCACGGCGCCGCCTGACATAACCATGCTGCGTGAAGCAAATGTGCCGAAACCGAACGCGGTACTCTCGGTATCGCCGTGCCGAACCGAGACGCGCGACGGATCGATGCCGAGTTCCTGGCAAACGATCTGCGACAGTGCCGTCTCCAGTCCCTGGCCATGCGACTGGATGCCGACCATCAGCACAACGGTGCCGTCAGTGAGAATGCGCGCGGTGCAGCTTTCGAAGCCGGGAATGATTGAGGCGCCGCGTGACGCAAATTCCGCAGCGCCGTGCGCGGTTTGCTCGGTGAAGCTGGCGAACCCGATGCCGATGCGCCGGCCGCCCGCTTCACCTCGGTCCTGGCGTTTGCGTACCGCCGGCAGGTCAAGCAGTTGCGCGCACAGTCGCACGCTGGCAGGATAATTTCCGTTGTCGTAACGCATGCCGGTGGCAGAGGTGTACGGCATCTGGTCGGGGCTGATCATGTTGTCGATCCGCACGTCGACGGGATCCCGCCCGACGCTGCGGGCTACTTCGTCGATCGTGCGCTCAATGGCGAAGCAGGCGCCGGGGCGGCCGACACCGCGGTACGGACCGAGCGGCGCCTTGTTGGTGGCAACCGTGTAGGTGTGCGCGCGATAGTTCGCGATTGTGTAGGGGCCAGGCAGGCAGCGCGCCGCCATGTTGGCTTCCTGGTAAGGACCCTGCGGCCACAGCCCATAGGCGCCGGCGTCGACGGTGATGTCGCAGTCAAGGCCTAGGATACGTCCTTGGGGGTCAGCGTAGGCAGTGACGATGTAATGGTGATCGCGCGTGTGCGCGGCTGTGAGCAGATGCTCGTTGCGGTCTTCTATCCAGCGCACCGGGTGGTCGAGCTGCATCGCCAACCCGGTCAGAATGATTTCTTCGGGATAGAGGCGCGCCTTCGGGCCGAACCCGCCGCCAACATCGGGCGCGACGACGCGGATGCGGCGGTGCTCGATGTTGAGGAATTCGCCGAGCGCCACGCGCAAAGTGTGTGGTGTCTGACTGGAAGCGTAGACAACGACTTGGTCCAGCCGGTGATCACGGTGGGCGAGGATGCCGCGGCATTCCATCGGCGCGCCAGACTGACGGTGCATGCGGTATTCGCGCCGCACCGTGATGGCGGCCGCGCGCGCAGCGGCATCGATGTCGCCGGCGGCCAGGATGCGTTCCTGGAACAGATTGTCGCCGAAGGATTCGTGCACCAGCGCAGGACTGCTGTTACGTTGGACCACCGCGTCGACCACGGCGGGCAGCGCTTCATATTCAACGCTGACGGTCGCAGCGAGATCGAGCGCTTCGGCACGTGTCGACGCGACACAGGCGGCGATCGCCTCTCCTACAAAGCGGACCTTGTCGGTCGCCAGCACCGGCCAGACGGGCGCACGCGCACCGACTGCTTGTGTCACCACGTGAATGGGCTTGATGTGCCGGAGGTCGGCGGCCGTGAAGACACGACCGCGCGTTTGGGCGGGCATGGAGATGCCGTGGATCAGCGCATGCGCGTGTGGCGAGCGGACGAACACCACTTCCTGCGTGCCGCGCAATTCGATGTCGGCGACGAACTGGCCGCGCCCGCGCAGATGGCGGTCATCTTCCTTGCGCACCAGCGACGCGCCGACGCCACGGTGTTGGCTGGGATTCCCGTCCGGCATTGTCGCCTCCTCGCGTTCTTCTCGTTATCCGTCGACAATCTCAGTACCGGCAAAGTGTGCAGCACATCGGCCAATTCTCATTGCGGGAAGCGAAGGAACGAATCTTTGATTCGCTGCGCGGTTCGCACCTCCGGAGATCACTGCGTCGCTGCGCTCGTCGCAGTAACAGAAGAACATCAATGCCCCGCGTGCCCTGCCGGAAGCTCCGCCAGCTCGATCAGCACGTTGCCGGTGGATGCCGGGTCGAGGAACGCGATGCGCGCGCCGCCATGGCCGATGCGGGGTGTTTCGTCGCGCAGCTTCACGCCCTTCGC
>JASHVB010000547.1 GCA_030039695.1 Acetobacteraceae bacterium | reverse complement strand
ATCAGGATCACGCGGGCCGACGATATGGTGCGCGCCGTCATGAGGTAGGGCAGCCGGGTCAGCACGGTGGCGAGCACGAAATAGCCCGGCGGGCGGACGACCTCGACCACGGCACCCGAGCCGTCCGGCGCGTTGCCCCAAAGTGCGACCTGGCCTTCCAGCAGCACATGCAGGTGGGACGGCGGACTGCCCTGGCGGCACAATTCCTCGCCCGCGGACAGGCGCCTCTCCTGGCTGATGGCGGCGAGTGCGGAGATGAGGCGGTCGTCGAGCGACTCAAACAGCGGTGTCAACCGCAGCAGATCGGCCACTGGCAGCGCGGCGTCCGCTGCAATAAACGGGACCCGGACGACATCGGCTGCTGAGTCGGGCATCTGAGCGCCTTCCTGTGCCAAGTTGAACCGAATCAATGCATAGCCGCCGTCATTGACCTGGATCAAGCCGATGCCACGCTGCTTTTCCTAAATACGCGTCCATGATGTAGAGGATTGTGCGGCAAAAACGGCCGCGCAATCGGTGGTTGGAGCCGGGTCATGACGTCACATGCCTCACTCGAGGCCGCACCGCGTCCGCGAAAGATGCCGTTGCTCACAGCCGGTTTTCGTCCCTTGTTTCTGGCGGCCGGCGTCTGGTCGGTGGTCGCGCTGGCGGTGTGGATGGCCATGCTCAGCGGTGTGTTCGCGCTGCCGAGCCGGTTCGATCCGCTGAGCTGGCACATACACGAAATGATGTACGGCTTCGTCTTGGCGGCGATCGGCGGATTTCTGTTGACCGCTATTGCCAACTGGACCGGCCAGCCGCCGGTGGCAGGCGGCGTGCTGGCGGTGCTGTCGTTGCTGTGGATCGCAGGACGCGCGGTGTGCCTGGTATCGGCGTGGTTCGCGCCATGGGTCGGGGTTGTGGTGGATCTGGCGTTCCCGGCCGCGCTGATGCTGGTGGCGCTGCGCGAACTGATCGCTGCCGGCAACCGGCGCAACTATGCGCTGCTGGCGCCGCTGCTGGTGCTCGTTGTCGCTGATCTGCTGATGCATCTGACGGCGCTCGGTGTCGCGATACCGTTCGGATTGGGTTGGCGGCTGGCGATGTTCTGCATCGTCGTGCTGCTGTCGGTGATCGCGGGGCGGATCGTCCCGGCGTTCACGCGCAACTGGCTGGCAGCGCACGGCGAGACACGCCGGCCAGCCGAGAAGGGGCGACTCGATCGCGTCGCGTTGGGTGTGCTGCATGCGTCGTTGCTATGCTGGGTGTTGGTGACAGATTCCGCATTGGTCGGAGCCGCACTGGTGGCGGCGGGTGCTCTGCACCTGTGGCGACTCGCGCGCTGGCAGGGTCATGCGACGGTGCGCGAGCCGCTGCTGTTGATTTTGCACGTTGGCTATCTGTGGCTGGGTGCGGGCACGACGCTGCTGGGCCTCTCGTCGCTGTCGGATGCCGTGCCGGCGGCTGCGGGCATCCATGCACTGACCAGCGGGGCGTTCGGCACGATGATTCTGGCGGTCATGACGCGCGCAACGCTCGGACATACGGGACGCGCGCTGCATGCGGATGGGGCGACCATGGCGGTGTATGTCTTGGTGACGCTGGCGGCGATCTTGCGCGTGGTTGCTGCGTGGGCTGGCGTGTGGACGATGGCGTTGCTGGAAGCCGCGGCCGCAGCATGGGTCGCGGCGTTCGCGTTGTTTGTTGCGCATTACGCACCGATGCTGGTGCGGCCACGCACCGACCCTTAAAGCGGTTCCGGCACCGCGCGTGGGCGCGGTGTCTCTGCCTGCCTTGCCCCGTCCTTCCGATCGGCGCCATGATCGGCCTCCGCGAACAAGAACCGGGAGGATGGCCATGACCAGCATGCCGCAACTCCGCCCGCTGGGCGAAACGCTCGGGACCGAGGCGATCGGCATCGATCTGTCGCAACCCCTCGATGCCGATATGTTCGCCTGGATCGCCGATGCTTTTGCCGAGCACCCGGTGCTGGTGTTCCGCGATCAGAATCTCGGTGCGCAGGAACTCGCCGCGTTCGGCCGGCGCTTCGGTCGGCCACGCCAGCATGCGTTGATCAAGTACCGCCACGCCGATTGTCCGGAAGTGTCGTGGCTGACCAATGTCGATAACGAAGGCAAGGTCGATTGGTACGGCGTGAAGCGCGCCACCGATTGGCACACCGACTCAACATTCGAAAACGAGCTGCCACTGCTGGCGATTCTGCATGCCAAGGAAGTGCCCGCGGAAAAAGGCGGCACGATGTTCACCGACATGCGACTCGCCTACGACGCGCTCGCGGACGAACAGAAGCAATACCTGTCGGGCTTGACCGCGCTGCATGGCCGCAGCATCGGACCCGCCGGCGAAAAGCTTTATGGCGACTTCAAGGGCGTCACCGACAAGCAGTATCGCGACGTGCGCTGGCCCGCGATCACGCACCATCCCGTCAACGGCCGCCCGATCCTGTTTGTCAATCCGATGCACACTTACGGCTTCGTCGGCATGGAGCAGGAGGAAGCGTGGCCGCTGATCGAGGAGCTGACGGAACATGCGACGCAGGAGCGGTTCGTTTACTATCACCGCTGGCGCGTCGGCGACGTGCTGATTTGGGACGAGCGCGCGACGATGCACCGCGGCGCCGGCGATTATGAGCCGCAGCAACGGCGGGTGATGTTAAGGACGATTGTGTATCCGCACTAACAAGCCCGCTTGGTGAGCGGACAGGCAAGCCTGCGGCGAGGCTTGCAACTCGTCATCCGGGCGCAAGCCCCGACTCACGCGGCCTGGGTTTTGGATTTCGTCGCGATGAGGGTGATCCGTCTGCATCCGGCAAACGCGCTCTCCGGCCGTTGTCGCCCGTCGCGGCCGGCAGCTAACCCGCAATGATGGCGAGGCGCTTCTCCATTTCCACCCAGGTCGGTTCCGCGTAGCCCGGGTGCGCGTGCCGCGCAACCTCGACAAACCCCGCGCCAGAGAACAGGCGCCGGTTGTCCAGCAGCACCAGTCGCGTGCCGAGATGCAGCCTTGGCAGCCCCGCCACACGCGACGCCTCTTCTGCCGCTGCCAGCAACGCACGCGCGAGACCACGCCGCCGCCACGCCGGTGCAACGGACAGCCGCGCGATGTACAACCCCCCATTCACTGCCGACCACATGATCGAGGCCACGATCGCGTCCGCCGGCTCTGCCACCATCCCGCCGCCGCCGGCCGCCAGGTGTTCGCGCACACCTGCGGCGGTCAGCCGCAGCGCCGAGGCCGGCGGATCGGTCGGCACCGACTGCGCGGCGAAGGCGGCGCGCACCAGCGCGGCGACCGCCGCGGCATCCTTCGGTACCATGGGTCGCAACATGATGCGGACAGTAGCCCCACACCGCATGCACGCCTATCTTACGCCCATGCCCCAGACCCCCGCTTTCCTGGATCCCGGCCGCCCGCCGGTGCCGGACATCGTGATGCCGCGCGGCGTCGTCCCGTTCTACCTGCCGCGCCGGCCGGTGCGTGGCCGGCTGGTGCGTCTGGGCGCCCTGGCCGACGCTTTGCTCACCCGGCACGACAACCACCCTGCGGTCACCCGGCTGGCCGGCCAGGCGCTGGCGCTGTCGGCGGCCCTATCCACCGCGCTGAAGTTCCGTGGCTCGTTCAGCCTGCAAACCAAGGGCGACGGTCCGGTTTCCATGTTGCTCGCCGACTGCACCGACACCGGCGCGCTGCGCGGCTATGCCCGCGCGAATGCCGACCGACTCGCCACTCTGCTGGAACGCACGCCGTCGCCCGCGGCCGACGCGCTGCTCGGCGGCGGTTACCTGGCGTTCACCGTTGATCAGGGACCGGACCAGAACCGCCATCAGGGGATCGTCAGCATCGAGGGCGATAACCTCGCCGCCATGGCGCTGCACTATTTCCAGACTTCAGAACAACTGCGATGTGCCGTGCATCTCGCATGCGAACATACGGCTGCCGGATGGCGCGCCGGCGCGCTGGTGCTGGAAAAGATCGCGGGTGCCGGCGGCATCGATCCGACCCTGGACGCCGAGGCGCAGGAGGAGAGCTGGCGCACCGCCACGATGCTCGGCGCCACGCTCACTGACTCGGAGCTGCTCGACGACAACCTGCGCGCTGAAACCCTGCTCTATCGTTTGTTCCATACCGAGGGCGTCGCGGTCGATCGCGCCCGCGCGCTGTCCTACGGTTGCCGTTGCTCGCGCGCACGGCTTTCCGGCATTCTGGAAAGCTTCTCCCGCGACGACCTGGATCACATGGCGGTCGATGGCGACATCGTTATGACTTGCGAATTCTGCAATGTCGACTTCCGTTTTGCGCGCGAAGAAGTGCGTGGCGCCGCTACCTCGCCGCAACAGAATTGACGCGCGCTTTCGATCGACCACGAACCTGCTCGCCATCCCGCATCGGAGCAACGCCTGTATGACTGCCAGAGGCTTGACTCGCCGCGTATCGTTGCTGCTGCCGTTGGTCCTCGCCGCTTGCGGGGGCGAGGAGCGGACAGACTTTCCCGCACTGCGCTATACCTACCTGCCACCGTTCCGGTTGAACGTGGCCAATATCGAGATTGATCAGCGTTTCGTGCCGTCCGGGATTCCGCCCGATGTGACCCAGCTCGATCCGGAGCCGCCGGTCGACGCGCTGCGACAGATGGCACAGGACCGGCTGGTCGCGGTCGGAACAGCGAACACCGCCGTATTCGCAATCACCAACGCGTCGCTGACCAAGGAGGGCGACGTCATCACCGGGCAGATGACGGTCGAGCTCAGCATCATCGGGACGGATGGTGGGCGACTTGGGTTTGCACGTGCCCAGGTGTCGCGGCAACGCACGGGGAGTACCGGCGACCTGCGGGCGACGCTGTACGATTTGACGAAGGCGATGATGGATTCGATGAATGTCGAATTCCAGTATCAGTTGCAGCGCAATCTGCCGCAGTGGCTGGTGAGAACGTCGGCGGTGCCGCCGCCGGTGCAGGCTGAGCCGCTACCGATGACACCGGAGGGGCCGCCATCGCTGCCGCCGGGCCAGCAACCTGCTCTGCCGCCGGCCGCGCCAGCGCTTCCGCCAATGCCGATGCCGTCCGGTCGGGACTGATGCGCCCGCGACGAAACCGCCGTGGTGGGAGTGCATGGTTCCGTGTCGCTTGGGGGAGAGGCGGGTCGTGGGGAGAGCCGAGGCGACAACGTCGAACCCTCCTCCATCGCCTCCGGGGTCCTGGGGAGCCCTTGTTGCTTGTTCAGCCTGACTTGCACCGTCGCGCCGCGTCAGGCAGATGGCGCCCTGCCGCGGGCGCGCCCGTAGCTCAACCGGTTAGAGCTGGCGGCTCATAACCGTCTGGTTGCAGGTTCGAGTCCTGCCGGGCGCACCACGTTTCGGCCAGCAACGACCGTCTGCCGGCCTGCTACCGCGGTCGGCTCCGTTCCCATCCATCGGACCGACCCACCGGCGATGAGCAAGACCCGAGCGGAGCGCACCGTTGCCGCGGTCGCGACAGGCGTTGCCCAACGCCGCGCATCCGGCCCGCAGACCGACACCTCGTGGCGAGCGACCCCACGATATCAGCCTGATCGGGCAGAAACATCCGCCTCGCAGCCAGGCCGCAATAGTCCCCACGCCCGCGCTCGATGGCCGCTGCGCAGGCGAACCGACCGATCGCCGGAGCGCGGGCGGCGCATTCGTCGCCGCTTCGGGGTTGCCGGGATGGTTGTTTTCCCTGCCGGGCGGACGATGTAAGACGGGCCGCAGGCGCAGCGCGGGACACCGCGTGACCTTCCGCGACGAATGTGAC
>JASHVB010000546.1 GCA_030039695.1 Acetobacteraceae bacterium | reverse complement strand
TGCGCGACCACCTCCGCAACCATGACGTGAAGATCCATTTCGAGGGCCGCCGCCGCGCCGGCGTGCAGCTTGCCGTGGAATTTCAGGACCCCGACGGGCACAACCTGGAGATCTATTGGGGCATCGACCAGATCGGCTCCGACGGCAAGGTGCGTCCGCCCGAAGAATGGAAGGGCGCGAACAGCCTGGAAGCCGCGATCGCGGATCCGGTGGTGGGGCAGGACACGACGGTACGGGATCGCTCTCTGCTGAATGCCTGAACCGGCGTGATGGGCTACTGGGGCAAGATCATCGGCGGCATGGCGGGTTTCGCCATGGGCGGGCCGTTCGGCGCGGCGATCGGTGCAGCGATCGGTCACGCGGCGGACAACGGCACGATCCAGAATATGCGCCTGCCGTTTGGTGGCGTCACCCAGATCAATCCGGCGCGGCTGGCAGCGATGCTGGGGCGGCGCGATCAGTTGTTCTCGGTCTGCGTCGTGGTGCTGGCCGCCAAGCTGGCGAAATGTGACGGCCCGGTGAATCGGGCGGAAATCGACGCGTTCCGCCGCCGTTTTCGCATTCCGCCGGAAGCCGTGCGTGACATCGGCCGCCTGTTCGATCAGGCGCGCGACAGCGCCGAGGGGTTCGAGAACTACGCGCGGCAACTAGGTGACGCATTCGATGACAGTCACGGCGTGCTGGAAGACGTGCTCGCTGCATTGTTTGTCATCGCACGCGCCGACACTCCGTTGAACCGCGCGGAAGAGGCGTTTCTGATGCGAACGCACCGCGCGTTCGGACTTGACCAAGCGGCCTGGGATCGCGCGCGCGGTTCTGTGCCGAGGGCATCGCCTGACGCACCGGACCCTTATGCGGTGCTCGGCGTGCCATCGTCCGCCAGCGCTGAGGTGATTCGCGCCACTTGGAAGCGGCTGATGCGCGAGAACCACCCCGACAGTCTGGCCGCCCGCGGCGTGCCTGCGGAATTCATCGCACGCGCCAACGACAAAGTGGCGCAAATCAACGCCGCCTGGGACCGTATCAAGCGTGAGCGTGGGCTGTGACGCCTGTTTCAGAACCTCCCGCCGGCTTTCAGGGGCAGCCAGAGAGGGGAGGTGCAAACAGCCGCGAAGCATCCAGTTCCCACCTCCCACCTCAACCCTCCGCCCCAAGGGAGGGGGCACTCGTCGCGATTCGGGATCTGCCCAGCCCAAATCAGGAAGACCGGCCGGCGGAGATGCCTATCGACATGTTGATCCTGCATTACACCGGAATGGAAACAGCGCAGGCGGCAATCGACCGGTTGCGCGATCCTTCAGCGCGTGTGTCCTCACATTACGTCGTGCATGAGGATGGGGCCGTGCTGCGCCTGGTGCCGGAAGGGCGGCGCGCGTCTCACGCGGGCATTTCTTACTGGCGGGGCCACACTGCGCTGAATGACCGCTCAATCGGCATCGAGATCGTCAATCCCGGTCACACATGGGGCTATCGCGACTTTCCCGCACTACAGATGGCGGCCGTGTGCAATCTGTGCCTAGATGTACTATCTCGGCATCCGATCTCGCCACGTAACGTCGTCGCACATAGTGACGTCGCACCGGATCGCAAGGAGGATCCGGGCGAGCGTTTTGACTGGCACGGGTTGGCGCGCCACGGGGTGGGCCTTTGGCCAGAGGGGGTGCCGGACCGTGGGACCGGCGGCGTGGTTCGCGATGCCGCAGGACTGCGCGATGTGCGCGCCGCGCTGGCGGCGATCGGCTATCGTGTTGCGCCGGAGGGGCCGCTCGATCAAGCGCTGGTGACGGTGCTGACCGCTTTCCAGCGGCACTGGCGGCCGGAAGCGATCACCGGGCAAGCGGATGACGGCACGCGTGCGCGCGTGTTAGCAGTTGCGCGACTGGTAGCCGGAAGTTAGCGAGCGGCCCCTAGGTTCCGCGCGGGCGTTCGCTTTCCGCGAGCTCCGCCGCTTCGATTGCCTTTGCCAGCGCCACGCTTAGCTCCTTCGCTGATTCAAGCGTCAACTCGACCGCAACCCGGGCGCCGGGACCCAGCGCCGGGTTAACGAAGTCGATGTTGATCGCCTCCTCCAGCAAGGCGTGGTGCGGGTGGTCGTACGAGACGACCGCATTGGTCAGGTCGAACCACCCGTCACTGCCTTTCCCGGCACCGCTCGCGCGAACGATCTCGACGATCGAGGTGCACATGCGTTGCGGCTACGCCAGGTGTTTCTCCAGGAAGGTGAATACTTGCTTCCAGCCGTCGAGAGCTTGCTCGATCCGGTACGCCGGGCGGTCGTAGTAGAAGAAGCCGTGGCCGGCGCCGTCGTAACGATGGAATTCGTAGTCCTTGTGGTGCTTCTTTAACTCCGCCTCGTGTTGGTTTACCTGCTCGGGCGTCGGCGCGCGGTCCTCGTTGCCGAACAAGCCGAGCAGGGGGCAGGACAGATCCTTGGTGAAGTCGATCGGCGCCACCGGCTGCTTTGGATTCAACTCTTCCTTGGTCATCACGACGCGCCCGCCCCAGAGTTCGCAGGCGGCGTTGATGCTCTTCGTCTTGCAAGCATAGAGAAACGTCTGCCGGCCCCCAGAGCATGTGCCGAAGACGCCGACCTTGCCGTTCGACCAGGGTTGCATCTTCAGCCATTGCACCGCACCTTCAGTATCGCCGACCACCTGGTCGTCCGGTACACCGCCCTCGGCGCGTACCTTCGCGGCAACGTCATCTGGCCTACCGTCGCCGGCGCGGTGATACAGGTTGTGGCTTATCGCTGCATATCCGTGATGCGCGAATTTGCGCGTCGTCTCGCGGTACCACTCGTCCCAGCCGGGCGCGTGATGCAGCAGTACCATGCCGGGGAACGGGCCGGCGCCCAGCGGACGTGCGACGTAGGCGGATATCGGTTCGTTGTGGTTGCCACGGATGGAGATCGTCTCCGCGATCATTCCTTCGTAAGCCATATGTCCTCTCTCCCATGTCGAAATTGTTGTCCCTGGCGCCGCCCTGCGTACGGCCGGGCGGTGTCTTAATCAAACAGGCGCCTGCTGTCGATCACCCGCCCGGCTACTGCGCCGCGGCGGCGATCCATTCCGCTGGTATCGGCTGCGCCCGCTGATCTTGGACCAACCTGCGACGCCGTTCCTGCTCCTCTGCACTGATCGCGGCCGGGTCTTCGCGGAACTCCGGCCCCAATCCCATCGCCTTCTTCATCGCCGGTCGCTCGCCGATCTCCTCCAGCCAGCGTTTCACATTTGGAAATTCGTCGATGTCGATGTCGCGCGTCGCCCAGCTCGATGCCCAGGGATAGCAGATCATGTCGGCGATGGTGTACTGGCCGGCAGCGAGATACTGCCTGTTGAACAAGCCGAGGTTCATTACGCCGTAGATGCGGTGGGCCTCGTTATTGAAACGGCGGAGTGCATAGGTCAGATCACCGTTATTCCCCGCCGCAAGTGCGCGGCGGAAATGCCCTTGCTCTCCCAGCTTCGGCCCCTGATTGGCAAGTTGCCAGGCGACCCACTGCGTGACCTCGTATCTTCCGCGCGGATCAGTGGGCCAGAAGCGTCCCGTCTTCTCAGCCAAGTACATCATGATCGCGCCTGACTCGAAGATCGAGATCGGCTCGCCGCCGCCCATCGGCTCGTCATCGACGATCGCGGGCATGCGGCCGTTCGGCGAGATCTTAAGGAACGATGGCGTAAGCTGGTCACCGCGGCCGATACTGATCGGCTTGAAGGTGTAAGGAAGGCCGAGCTCCTCCAGCAAGATGACAACTTTCTTACCGTTTCCGGTCGGCCAGAAATACAGATCGATCATCTCGTTCCTCCGGCGCGGTTGATGTGCGGACGCCACGCGTTGCGCCGCCCGCTCGGTTTGTCAATGGATGGAGCAATCGGGCCGCGGGTCAACCCGACCTTGCGACGATCTGGCCCGATCGCTACCACAGGACACGACAAACGGAGGGAACACACAATGGCTCAGGTCGGTGAATCCAGACTCGAATATCGCGGCGGCGTCTACCGTGTCGACGCACCGCTGAACGCGTGGTTGGAAATGAAGCCGCGTGAAGCGGCGCTCGAACCAGATCTGCCGATCATCGATCCGCATCACCATTTCTGGGATATGCCGCATCGCGGCCACTATCTGCTGCCTGAGCTGCTGGCGGATATCAGCGGTGGCCACAACATCGTCTCCACCGTGTTCCTGGAATGCCGGGCGATGTACCGCAAGGATGGTCCGCGGGAGAAGGCGGCACTAGGCGAAGTCGAGTTCGTGACCGGCATTGCAGCGATGAGCGCGTCGGGCGGCTACGGTCCGTGCCGTGTGGCGGAAGGCATCATTGGCGGCGGCGATCTGACCGTTGGCGCGCGCGTGCGCGAGCTTCTGGAAGCGGAGATCAAGGCGGCCGGCGGGCGGCTGCGTGGCCTGCGCCACGGCGTGGCGTGGGATACGCACGAGGCAGTCTACAAATACGCGTCGCGCAACGTGCCGCTGCACCAGGTGATGGATCCGAAATTCCGTGAGGGCCTGGCGCAGCTTGCGCCGCTCGGGCTTAGCTTCGAGTCCTGGCAGTACCACCCGCAGCTGCCGGACGCGATCGATATGATGCGCGCGTTTCCGGAGACCACGTTTATTTTGAACCACGTTGGCGGCATCCTTGGCGTCGGCCCGTACAACAATCGGCGCGCAGAAATCCTGGCTGAGTGGCGCAAGAACATCGTCGAGATGGCGAAGCTTTCTAACGTATATTGCAAGCTGGGCGGCCTGGGTATGGTGTCGGTTGGTTATGACTTCCATGAACACGACGCGCCGCCCGGTTCGGAAGATCTTGCCGCGGCGTGGCGCCCCTATATCGAACACTGCATTGAAGCATTCGGCGTCGATCGCTGCATGTTCGAGAGCAACTTCCCGCCCGATAAGCAGTCCTGCGGCTATACCGAGCTGTGGAACGCGTTCAAGCGCATCACTGCCAAAGCCTCGGCTGCCGAAAAGAAGGCGCTGTACAGCGGCACCGCGGCGAAGGTGTATCGGCTGATCGCGCCATAACACGGAGATCCGCAATGAGCAGGTTCGAGGACTACGCGACGAAATACTCGTGCATCCACATGCGGCGCGAGCGTGGCATCCTGGAAATGCGGTTCCACACTAACGAGGGACCGCTGCGCTGGGGTCTCGGGCCGCACAGCGAGTTGCCCGATGCCTTCGCGGATGTGGCAGGCGATCGTGGCAACCGCGTCGTGATCATGACCGGGACCGGCGACGAGTGGTCCGGTGTCCGCGCGACGCCTGGCCAGAGCGCGATCGGCCCCGGTCTGACCGCCAATGCGTTTGACCGGGTCCATTGGGAAGGCCGCGCGTTGCTGATGAATTTGCTGAGCATTGAAGTGCCGGTGATCGCCGCGATCAACGGGCCCGCATGGCGGCACGGGGAAATCCCGCTGCTGTCGGACATCGTGCTCGCGTCGGACACCGCGCAGTTTCAGGATTCGGCGCATTTCCCCAACGGCCTGGTGCCCGGCGACGGCATGCACATCGTCATGCCGCTGCTGCTGGGCCTGAATCGCGGCCGTTACTTTCTGCTTACCGGTCAGATACTGTCGGCACAGGATGCACAGGAGCTTGGCCTGGTGGCAGAAGTGTTGCCGCGCGACAAGCTGCTTGCGCGCGCCTGCGAACATGCCGAGGCGCTGGCCACGAAGCCGACGCTGCTACTGCGCTACACGCGGTTGATGCTGACAGATTATCTGAAAAAGCATATGCACGACCTCCTGGGTTACGGCCTCGCGATGGAGGGCCTGGCGCTGATGGAACAGCCGGAGCAAACGAAATAGAGGGGGCCGACGTGGATATTTCCGGGACGAATGCGATTGTGACGGGTGCCGCGTCAGGCATTGGGCTGGCGATTGCGACGGCGCTTGCCGAGGCCGGCGCCAATGTGGTGATGGCCGATATCCAGAGGGACGCTGTTGAACAAGCGGCCCACGGGCTGTCGGGAACCAACAAGCGCGTGATGCCGGTGAGGATTGATGTGACGCAGGAGCAATCGGTGGTCGATGCTCTGGCACAGTGCGAACGCAGGTTCGGCAAGCTGCACATCGCATGCAACAACGCCGGCGTGCCGATGCACGGGACCCGGATGATCGATATTCCGCGCAGTGACTGGGAGTTTGTGATCGGCGTCAATGTCTGCGGCGTGATCCACGGTATCCGCCATTTTGTGCCGGCGATGCTGCGGCACGGTGAGGAGGCGCATATTGTCAACACCGCCTCGGTTGCCGGATTCCAGAACCGGCGTGGCACCAACCAGGGCCCGTATTCGATGACGAAATACGCCGTGGTATCTCTGTCCGAGGCATTGGAACATGAGCTGCAAGGCACCAATGTCGGCGTATCGGTGTTGTGTCCTGGCCCGATCGCGACCAACATCGCGCGTGGCGCGCGAAACCGCCCCGACCATATGGGGGGACCCCAGATCCGCGCCACCGATGAAGCGACGCTGGCGGAACGGCTTGCCACGACGGGCCTGGATCCGACGAGGGCCGGCGAACGTGTGGTCGATGCGATCCGCACGAAGACTTTCTACGCATTTGTCAGTGCGGTGCCGGCCGATATCATCAAGGCGCGGCATCGGCGGATCGAGAAGGCGCTGAACACGCCCTGGGTGACTCATTACTGAGTGGACGCCGCTGCCGTCGATCCTCGTGGGGGGCGGCAACGGCATTGGTCTGAACCAATCCGACTGCACCCCGTTGGGCACGTATCGGGTGGGCGCACTTGTGGTGTCCTTCGCTGACGATAATGATGCGAAGGGGTGGATCCGTGACGGGTTGGATATTGACGTGCAATGACTTCTTGCGGAGACAAAATGAAAGTTGGCATTCTGCAATTCTTTGGTTGGCGCGACCGGTCCGTGCCGCTGAATTCAGTGTATGAAACGGCAGTGGAACGCTTCGCCATCATGGATCGTGCCGGCTACGACGCGGTCTGGCTGGCGGAGCATCATTTCTCCAGCTTTTCGGTCTGCCCGTCGGTGCACATGATGGGTACCATGGCAGCGGCGCGAACGAAGCGACTGCGGATCGGCACCGCCGTCTCACTCGCCCCCTTCTACAACCCCCTGCGTCTGGCAGAGGAAGTTGCTCTGCTGGATGTCCTGTCCGGCGGCCGCGTCAACTGGGGTGCCGGACGAGGGTTCGAGCGTAGCGAGTTCACTGCCTTCAACATCCCCGGCGAGGAGAGTGGGCCGCGCTTCCATGAGACCGTCGATATCGTGCTGAAGGCGTGGACCTGTCAGCGGCTCTCCTATCAGGGGCGGTTCTACAGATACGACAATGTCGAGGTGCTGCCGAAGCCATTGCAGGCACCGCACCCACCGGTGTGGATGGCGGCGTCCTCCACGCCCGCGATCGAATGGGCCGCGAGCCAGGGCCACTCGATCCTGATGGACCCGCATTCATCGCGCAACGACCTGATCCGCAAGCGCCAGCACTACGCCGTGAAGCTGATTGAGGCCGGGTTCAGTGACGCCGGCCGCACCATCCCGATGGCACGGCTGGTTGCGGTTGACGAGACGCATGAAAAGGCACGTGAAGTCGCGAAACGCGTGGCGGAGTGGACCGTCGCATCCTACGTCGGCCTTGCGCATAACAACGTGCGGCAAGAAGTGCGCACGTACGGCGGTAAAAATCCGATCGATTTTTATCTGGACGACGTGATGATCTACGGCACGGCAGAGAGCGTGGCGGATCAGATCCTGGCGTTCGGCGCGGCGATCGGGATGAACTATCTGATGGCGGCGCCGCTCAGCGGTCGTTCATTCCGCCTGCTGACCGACCGGGTGCTGCCCCGCGTCGCGGGGTGACGCCGTTCGTCGCGCCCGGCCCGTTTCGGTTATCACGCCACTCTGCTCCGGCGGCGGCAGGTCCGGGGGGCGGTCTGATTGCATTCCTATGGTTTGCGATCCCGCAGTTTCCACCGCCACTGCCCTTGAAAGTTCGTTAAACGTTCCCATATCGCGTGTCGTAGCTCTCTATGGACGCCGGGATCGGCCTGTCGATCCTCCCGGATGTTCTTCACCATTCCCATCCAAGACGTGCGGATCACCCCGCCGCGACAGGCGGGCGGGCGATCCGACGCTCGGGAGGAGCCGAAGTGACCAATCTCGTCTCGGTCGCCCCGGAGGGCGACCTGACCCGCTATCTCCAGGAAATCCGGCAGTTTCCTATGCTCACGCCGGAGGAGGAAACGCGCCTCGCCGTGCTCTGGCGCGACCACATGGATGTGGAGGCAGCGCATAAGCTGGTCACGTCCCATCTTCGCCTAGTCGCCAAAATCGCCAGGGGCTACCGCGGCTACGGTCTGCCGCTTGGCGAACTGATCGGCGAGGGCAACGTCGGCATGATGCAGGCGGTCCAACGCTTCGACCCCGATCGGGGCTTCCGCCTGGCCACTTATGCGATGTGGTGGATCCGCGCCGCGATTAACGAGTACGTCCTGCGCAACTGGTCGCTCGTCCGCATCGGCACCACCGCCGCTCAGAAGAAACTGTTCTTCAACCTGAAACGGCTGAAGGGCCGGATGCAGGCGTTCGACAACGGCGACCTGCAGCCTGAACAGGTGGCGCAGATCGCCCGCACCCTGGAGGTGACGCCGGAGGAGGTGGTCAGCATGAACCGCCGCCTCGCTTCGCCCGACGCCAGCCTGAACGTGACGGTCGGCGAGGACCAGGACAGCGAATGGCAGGACTCGCTGGTCGATGAGCACCAGCCGAGCCCGGAAGCGACGGTCGCGGAGCAGGAAGAGAAGGGCAGCCGCTCGGCTCTGATGGCGGAGGGGATGAAGGTGCTCAATGACCGCGAACGTCACATCCTGACCGAGCGGAAGTTGAGGGACGAGCCGACCACGCTGGAAGCGCTGGCCCAGCACTACGGCATTTCCCGCGAACGGGTGCGGCAACTCGAAGCACGGGCGTTCGAGAAGCTGCAGAAAGCGATGAAGGCACAGGTCGCGGCGCGACGGACACCGCGTCTCGCCGCTTCTCCGGAGCTGCGCGCCGCGGCCTGACGGGGCTGGTGCTGCTGGACAGGATTGAACTGTGGACCTCCCCCTTACCAAGGGGGTGCCCCCCCTCGCGAGCGTTGATTTTGCTTGCTGCCGCTTCTCGGATCATGTCGATGTTCGCGGACGGTTCACGGGTTTTCGGGGCCAGTGGCACCGGATTGAGCCATCGGCGCGTCCTATCATCGCTACCCCTATCAGCGAGGCGGGCGGGGGCGAATGGGTTCGGACTGCTGAAGGAAGGGCTGCGCCACAGACCGGCGGCGCGAATGCGCTTTAGCTGATCCGCGCGACACGGTTGGCTGTTGCTGCGGCACGACGGCGAGCGGTCAACGCAATGTCTGACCGAATTCCCTATTGCACGACCGATACCGACTTGCTCCTCTGCCAACTAGGCTGGTAACGGGTTTGTGCGACGATGCCGTGGATCGGCCACTCGGCCGCCGCCAGACGGTCAAAGTGGGGACGGAAACCAGACGGTAGCCACGGTCATCTGGAACAAGGGGATCAACCCTCCCCCGTACGTGAGCAAAAAACTGGGGATTGAGCAATGGCAGCTACGGTCCGCCATTCACAAAATTAAGGGCAAGGCTGGCTTAGGAGGGGCTGACGACGTTCCATCTATGATGACGGAACGGTGACTGACGAAAACGGCGAAGAGATCGGCAATGTCCGCGATGAAATCTAGCCCCGATCAGGCAGCCCATACCTTCGTGACCTTTCGGGTATCCGGGGATACCCTCGACCCCGACATGGTGACGAAGATCCTTGATGTCGCACCGACGGAGGCACATCGAAAGGGTGAAGCCTACGGTGGTAAAGGATTCGGGCGCCCTGTCACTGCGCGGACGGGGATTTGGTACTTCTCGACCGATCGACTGAGCGACAGCGTCGCTCTGGGCGACCATCTCGCGTTCGTGCGACATTTCCTCGCCGACGATCGCCGTTATCAGCTGCATCGGTTTATGCAGGATCGGCATCTGACGGCTACGTTGACGTGCTTTTGGCACGGACAGCGGGGCGCGGCCCCGCCGGCTGTGCCCGACGACGTGAGGACGCTGCTGCAATCCATACCAGCCGCCGTCGAGACGGACTTCGCCACGGAACAGGCGGTGTAAGGGCCAAGGCGCCCGAACGCCGCTCACGCCCCCAGCCTCAATAATTGCAGCAGGTATACCCCGCACGCGTTATGGAACGCTGCTGCCGGCACCGGGACACGCCGGTCTGTTCTTGTCTCGTTCTCCTGCGCCCGCTACGGTCCGGATATGCCCGACGCACTGTCGCTTCACCCTGCCGCTCCGGACGAAGTCGCCGACGCCCTCGCCTTTGCGCTCCAGCATGATGGTCGACGCCGCGTCCACCAGGCGGACAGCTTCATCTGCAGGATTGCTGCCGAGCGGCTGGTGAAGCACCTGGAGCGGTCTGGGTTTGTGCTGATGAAGCGTCCGCCGGCACCAATGCGCGGCGCGTCAGATCATCCGCACCCTCACCGCGGAGAGTAAGCAGCGGACTTGACCACCGCCGCCTGGCAAAGATTAGTGGGCTGGACAGCTGTCTGCGGCGCCGGGCCGTGAAAGGTGGCACGATTAGGTATGCGGATGTGGCTTCTGGGAAGATGGTTGTGCGGGTGACGTGAAGCGTGGTGACGGATATGCGACCGGCTCTGCCAGCAGCGCAGGGATCAACCGTTCAATAGCTGCGGAGAACTCCTTCCAGTCCAAACGGCCTCCGATCATGGAGCCTGTTAACGAACTGGCATCCGCCCTGAAATCAGGCGTCTCTCTCATCCAACGAGCGGGAACCAACCCTTTCCCTTGGAAATACTGAACCATATGTTCCCGCGTGTTTCGTAGGTCTTGAATGTCGCGCCTTGAAAACTCATCAAGTTCACTGAAGTCTACGCTTAGGAACAAGCCATGGGCTTTTGTCGAATCCCGATGTTCTATGACCTTATGGGCAACTACTGCAAAATGATGACACGCCGAATCTACCGCAAGAACGTGTTTGCGCCACTCCGTAGCATCGCGCGTTATTCCAGGCGTCGATAACGCACGCTGCTGCTCGATTGCTCTCCCTATTTGCTTTGCTTGCTCCGTCACGTCGAGCGCCCATTGGACTATAGGCCCTCGAAGGCCATGTATTTCTCTTCCTCGGGTGTCATAATAGGCGAACGTGGACCAGACATGGACGTCTCCCTAGCGTGGCCGAGCAGGACCACGCCCGGGCCGGTGGTGGTCGATCGGCTCCCCGCCGCCGGACCCGCACCACCTCGACAAGCGCCACCAGCGGCGCATTGCGTGGGGCGTGGTTGCGCCGCCGCTCCTGCATGTGGCGGCTTACGTCGCGTTTGCACTCATCCTGTTTGGGGTGCCGTGATGACCGTCTTCGGGACGCCGTTGGCGCGCACTGGCTGCATTAGAATCGCCCTCGCCGCGCTGTTGAGCGCCGCGATGATGTCACCGGCCGCAGCAATTCTCAATTTGACCTCGATTGCACCGAATGTGCGTGAGGCGGTGGCTTTGCATGGCTGAGGTGATCTGGCGACGGCAGGGCAGAGAGGTTCAGACGCGTCACAAGCCTTACAGGTGCAGCCGGGTCAGGCCAGGGGAAGCCGTTGGTTGCTGTGTTATTGGCCGGCGGAGGGCATGACGCGAACCAGTGCCGCCGAGCCGCGTCATGTGGGATCGCGGCGTCCGGGCCGCTGTCATCGGAGTGAAGGTTGCGACGGCGGAAGGCGGATCGGGTTCAGGGTGGCCGTGGTGGCTGCTTGAGGAAGGCCAGCGTTTCGAGGAGATCGTCCCAGGAAGGGAAGATCAGATAGGTGGTCAAGCTGACGAGGCGGTGGAAGAACTGCGCGCGCCGGCTGGCTTTAGATCTGGCCAGCTGCCAAAGCGGCTCGAGATGGTCGCAGACAGTGTGGCAGGCGAAGGCAAGCAGATTGAGCGCGGCCAGGATGGCGGCGAGGTTGTGTTTGCCGTGGCCGAAATTGTG
>JASHVB010000545.1 GCA_030039695.1 Acetobacteraceae bacterium | reverse complement strand
CATCGCCTGGCGCCCCGGCTGCGTGGTGACGATGGCCACCGGCAGCGGTGCTTCATCCACCAATTCCACCCGGAAACGCTGCAGTATCGACGCCAGTACCAAAACCGCCTCGGTCAGCGCGAACTGAGCACCAACACAAAAGCGCGGACCAGCCCCGAACGGCAGGTAGGCGAAGCGCGGCGGTTGCGGCGCATTGGGCATGAAGCGATCGGGATCGAACGCGTCGGGATCGCGCCAGTAACGGCGATGCCGGTGCAACACCCAGGGCGCCATGATCACCACCGTGCGTGCCGACAGATCGAAATCGCCTAGCCGATCCGGGCCGATCGCCTCGCGCGCGATGGCGAAGGCCGGCGGATACAGCCGAAGCGTTTCGTTCACCACCGCGCGTGTGCGCACCAGGCGCGGCAGTACATCCACCGTGACGTCGAGACCTCGCGATTCCTCGGCGAGCCGTTGTTGTTCGGTTGGATCAAGCGCCAGCAGCGTCAGCGCCCAGAACAAAGTGACGGCAGTGGTTTCGTGGCCAGCGAGCAACAAGGTGGCAAGCTGATCGCGCAGCTGCACACGGGAGAACCGTTCGCCGGTTTCCGGATCGCGTGCCGCACGCAGCAGATCGAACAGGTCTCGCACGGTTTCCGACTCCGGCTCGTGCAGGCGGTCTCGCATGATGTCATCGATCAGCCGCATCCAGCGCTGCTGGAAACGCCAACGCAGCAGGCCGCGGAAGGTCGGAACAGCCGGTGGCAGCAGCATGTCGAACAGCTTCGGTTGCGAGAAGCGGATGCCATATTCGGTGAGCAGCTCACGGAGCCGGGCGCCGTAGTGCTGCATCTCCAATGAGAACATGCTGCGGCCGGCGATCTCCAATGTCAGGAACTGCATCGCCTGCAGCAGGTTGACCGACCCCTGCACCGCATTCGCCGCGAGTAGCGGCAGCACGTCGTTCGTCGTGGCCGTGATATGCTGCGCCAGCATCGGCATCACCCGCGGCGCAAGCGCCGGGGCGGTGGTGCGGCGCTGGTGGCGCCACGCGTCGCCTTCGCTAAGCAATAGGCCGTTCTCGCCGGTGATCGGCTTCAAGATGCGGATCGACGCGGGCGAGCGGCGATAGTTCGCATGGTTATCCACCAACACACGATGGATCGCGTCCGGCGCATTCACCAGCACATTGGTGCGGTTGAGAAAGTGCCGCACCAGGATGTCTTCCTCATACGCTCGTTGGGTCCACATCGTCAGCGCATTGGTACGGATCGCACGCAGGAACGGTACCAGCGGCAGCTCGTGCGGCGGGATCGGCGGTCGCGGCGGAATGAGTGGCGTGGCGACGGGCGCATTCATCAGCAGGAACTTAGTGCGGCGGCCCGCGACGTCCAGTCCTGCCTCGACAACGCCGTCCCAGCGGGCAAAGCTGCGCGAGCCAACAAACGGAGGGAACCATGCCGCTGCCGCAAGACATCCGCCCGGTCTTCCAGGACATCCAGGACACGCTGATCCGCTCGGACTCGCCATGGATCCAGCAGACGCCCGCCTCCGCCGTAAAGGTGCTGTGGGTCGGGCGCGAATCCGGAAGCTGGGCGTCGCTGCACCAGTGGAAAAAGGGCTATGCCGCGCCGCCCCATAAACATCTCGCGGGCGCCCATGTCTTCATCGTGTCAGGCAAGCTGCAGGTGCGCGACGGCGTGTTGAATGCCGGGGATTACGTCTATGAACCCTCCGGGGTGCTACATGACGAGACCAAAGCGTTGGAAGACACCGTCTATGTTTTCATCTCCAACGGGCCAATCTTGTTCTTTAACGAGAACGGCTTTACCCGTTACACGAACTGGGAGGTGATGGAGAAACTGCGCACGCAGCAACAGCCGCAGGCGTTGGCGGCGGAGTGAAGCCGTCCTGGTCGGCCTTGAGCCGGCCGTTCACCTCCGGACACCACACGAAGAAACACTAGGCCGGCCCGCGCAAGGCCGGCCCTCTGGCGTGGCGCGGGTCTGCCGTATCATAACGTGATCCGCCGATCTTTTTTGCCTTTACTTCGATACCAGGCCCGTGCGGTCGGACTACGTTGTGGAGGCGACCTCAGCCGCCGCTGGCGATTGGCCGAAGGAGCTTCACCCAGGTCCTTCATTCAGTCATCCAGTCGCTAATGGCAACCTGACAGCCGCCCGTCGCCGCCGACACGTGGGGGACCAGGTAGAACACCTGAAATGCGTCGTCAGTTCTCGCGAAGATAGTGCGCATCCCATGCGCAGCACCGAGGCCAGGCCGCCGGTCGGCGCACCCAGCAGCGTCGGAATAGTCGATAGTGGCCGATGCATCCACCGGCAGCCCTCCCGTCCGCGCAACGGCGAGATCCTCTTGGCAGCGCTCACCCGCCGACCATTCCCGTCCGTGGCCACGTTGAGGCGACGTGCGTGGCCTGACGGCGGAGCATTAATGACAGGGTCCGTTGCTCCAGCCAGTCGACGCAAAGCAGGCGCTCGGCAAACAGCCACGCGCCGCTTTTGCCCATAAAATCTCGATAATGCCGTTTTGCGCGCGGCGGGTCAGGGCGCCTCAGCGTCCCAGCGGCGGTCCGCCTCGGCGAGAGCCTTGCCCTTCTGCGCGAATTGTTCTGGACGTCCGGAAGAATTCCTTGATGGCCGCCCTGCGAGAGGTTCCCACGCCCGACCAAGCTGCCAAGTGCACTGGCAGGCGCGGAAGCGGCTAGCGCCACGAGCCTCCTCGCCGCGCCATTGGTCACGGTCCTGTCTACAGACGACCTGGCGCGAAATCTCAAAAATCCATCGCGTGGTCCCAAGAGTGATGCCGGCCAACCTGCGAACGTGCCGGCCATCGAAAGAACCGCAATGGAGAGAACCATGAAGACTGAAGCAACCCCTGCTCCCGCGACCAGACTCGGCCGGCGGCTGAAGATCACGACCGAGCTGTTGGGCGCTCTGGCGGCCGCGAGCCACAATTATATGAGCGGCGTGCTCGCGCTCAGCCGGACCGTCGGCGACTTCGGCCGCGAAATCGCCACCGAGGCCAGCCGGCACCTCGATGCGACTGTCAAGGCGCGAAGCCTGCGTGAGGTCACCGAACTACAGGCCGCCTGGATGCAGCGTCGACTCGAGACCTCTACGGCCCACGCCAAGGAATTTGCCGATCTCGCCAATGCCAAGACCATGGACGTTGTCGCGCCTTTCACTGCGCTGCTGAAGCAGGACAAGGCGGCATGATCGTTGTCCCGGCCGTCCATCAGGGCTGGCCGGGGAAACCCCACACCCCGTAGGGAGGCAAAGAGATGCACAAGCCGTGGACCAAGACCTACAGCCCTGGCGTGCCGTTGGAGATCGACGCAGACGCCTATTCGTCTACGGTCGCGCTGTTTGATCGTGCCGTCGCCCAATATGCCGATCGCCCGGCCTTTGAATGCTTCGGCCGGACAATGACGTATGCCGAAGTGGACCGTGCCTCGCGCGCCTTCGCCGCCTGGTTGCAGAAGAAGCTGGGGGTCCGCCGGGGCGACCGCATCGCCCTGATGGTGCCGAATGTCTTCGCCTTTCCAGTAGCGATGCTTGGTATCCATCGCGCCGGTGCGGCACAGGTCAACGTCAATCCGCTGTACACACCGCACGAATTACAGCACCAGCTCAATGATGCCGGCGCCGAGATTATCATCATCTTCACCGCCTCGACCTCAACGCTCGCCGAGATCGTCGCCGACACGCCAGTCAAAACCGTCATCACTGTGACACTCGGTGATGCCGCGGGCATCGCCATCCCGAGCCCACCGCAGGACCCGCGCCTGAGCTCCGCGGTTCGCTTCGCCGACGCGTTGGCCGAAGGTGCCCGGCTCGCCTTCGACCCGGTCGACCTCGCTGGCGACGATATTCTGTTCCTGCAGTACACCGGCGGGACGACCGGACTTTCGAAGGGCGCGGTGCTGACCCACCGCAACCTCCTCGCAAATATCGAGCAGTTCAAGGCGCACACGCCCGAGGCGGTCGAACCTGGCAAGGAAGTGGTGGTGCTTGCCCTCCCACTCTACCACATCTTCGGACTGATGCTCATGCTCGCGTACGCCTCGGCAGGGGCCAAGGGCATCCTGATCCCGAACCCACGAGACATGGACGCCTTCTGCGCCGCCATCAAGAACGCGAAGTTCTCGGTGATCCCGGGCGTCAACACCCTGTTCCAGGGTCTTGCCACCGCCCCGGCCTTCAAAGACGCGGATCTCTCCAACTACAAGGCTGCGATCGGCGGCGGCGCCGCGGTGATCAAGACGACCTCGCAGAAGTGGAAGGAGCTGACCGGCAAGCACATCAAAGAAGGCTATGGTCTCAGTGAAACCTCGCCGCTTCTTTGCCTAAACCCAATGTCGGTAACCGAGTTCACCGAAACCTGCGGCCTGCCAGTCCCCTCGACCGACATCAAGTTGATCGACAACGACGGCGGCGAAGTGCCCGAGGGCGAGGCAGGAGAGATCTGCGCGAAAGGCCCGCAGGTGATGCGCGGCTACTGGAACAACGACGCGGCGAACGCCACGGCCTTCACCCCGGACGGCTACTTCAAGACCGGCGATGTCGGCATATTCACCGCGGGCGGATTCCTGAAGATCGTCGACCGCAAGAAGGACATGGTCATCGTCTCCGGGTTCAACGTCTACCCCAACGAGGTCGAGGCGGTGATCACAGCCTGCCACGGAGTCGCCGAATGCGCTTGCACTGGCGTGCCGGATATCAGGACCGGTGAGGCGGTGCGCGTTTACGTGGTGAAGGCCCCTTTCGCTGAGTTGACGTCAGAACAAATCATCGCGCACTGCCGCAAGGAACTCGCCGCCTACAAGGTACCGAAGCAGATCTTCTTCGTTGACGCGCTGCCGAAGTCAAATGTCGGCAAGATCTTGCGCAGAGAGCTTCACAAGATAGCCTTGGGTTGAGGAGGAGATGATGCTCGCACTCCAAGGACACGGCAGCGGGCTTTGGCAACTCGCCGCGACATCGAACGTCGAGAACGTGGGCAAGCCCGCGCGCGTCGCCGATGCGCTGGCGGTGGACTGAGGGAGGGGAACATGGAGCGCAAACGCATGGAATCAGCCGCAGACCTCGCAATGTCGATTGGCAAGTTCTACGTCCAGGCCTTCACCCAGCCTATGACCGCCCTCTGCGGCTCGATGGCCGCGAGCCGGACGATGCTGAGATGTCTGACCGGCCAGTCCGAAATCGAGCCTGACAGAAGTGACAAGCGGTTCAAGGACCCTGTCTGGACCTCGAACCCCGGCTACCGCTTCCTGATGCAGAGTTATTTGGCCTGGTCGGGCGCGATCACACACTGGATCGACAGTCTGGACGTGCCCGAACGCGACAAGCTGCGCGTCAAGCTGCTCGCAAACCTGCTCACCGACGCGCTGGCACCCACCAACGCGCTGTTGACCAACCCCACTGCAATCAAGGCGACCCTGGATGCGGGTGGTCAGAACCTGGTCGCTGGCCTGCAGCACTTCATGGACGACATGACCACCAACAACGGACTGCCCTCGATGGTCGACAAGTCCAAGTTCCGGCTGGGCGAGAACCTCGGGACATCAGAGGGCAAGGCGGTTTATGTTGAAGATCACCTGGAGCTGATCCAGTACGCGCCCAAGACCAATGAAGTCTGGAAAGTGCCGGTCTTTATCGTGCCGCCGCAGATCAACAAATTCTACATCTGGGATCTCACCCCCGGCCGGTCGATCGTGGAATACCTCGTCGGCCAAGGCCACCAGGTGTTCATCGTCAGCTGGCGCAACCCGAGCGATGCTGAGGCCGACTGGGACCTGGAAAGCTATGTTCTCGCGCTCGACCGCGCCAGCGCAGCGGCCTGCGACATCACCGGTTCGGAGACGCTTAACATCGTTGGCGCCTGCTCGGGCGGGATCACTGCAGCGCTGTTGATCGCGCTCTGGGGCGCCCGTAGGACGAAACGGGCGGAAAGCTTCTCGCTCCTCGTTGCGATCATCGACGTCGAGGGCAACCGAGACACCTCGCTCGGCCTCTTTGCCAATATCGAGGTGCTGGAGTTCGCAAAGCTTTTCTCGCGCTCGAAGGGCGTCCTCGAAGGCCGTGACCTCGAACGAGCGTTCGCCTGGCTTAGACCCAACGACCTGATTTGGGCCTATTGGGTGAACAACTATCTGCTCGGTCAGACGCCGCCGGCTTTCGACATACTCTACTGGAACAGCGACACCACCAACCTGCCCGCCGCACTGCACGGCGACCTCCTTGACCTGTTGCAGCACGGCGGCATGGTCGGCGGCAATGGACCGACCATTAGCGGCCACAAGCTGGATCTCGCGCAGATCACCTGCGACGCCTACATCGTCGGCGGCGAGACTGACCACATCACACCATGGCGCGGCACTTACCTGACGACCCAGGGCCTGGGCGGCAGGTGGGAGTACGTGCTCAGCCAGTCCGGCCATATCCAGTCGCTGATCAACCCCCCCGGGAACCCCAGAGCCCGATTTCTGACCAACGCCGTCAATCCGACGACAGCCGACGCCTTCCTGGCCGGTGCAGAGACCCATCAGGGCAGTTGGTGGCCGCACTGGGCGGGGTGGCTGAGCGCGCACGGTGGCGGCAAGGTCGCAGCACCGACGACATTGGGGTCGCAGAAGCATGAACCGGGCGTCGGCGCCCCCGGCAGCTACGTCCTGGTGTCCGCGTCATGAGCGCGCAGGCCGATATCCGCATGCTGCAGGTCGCCGGGCAGGATCTGCGCGTGGCGATGCTGGGGCCGGCCGATGCCGAGCGGACACTGCTCGTCTTCAACGGCATCGGCGCCAGCCTGGAGACCATTGCGTCCTTCGCTGAGCGGTTCCGTCGGACGCGGATCGTGACCTTCGACGTTCCCGGTGTCGGCGGCTCGCCAGCCCCGACGGTCCCCTATCGGCTGAGTTGGCTGTCGCGGCTAGCTGGCCGGTTGCTGGACCAGCTCGGTATCGGCGTGGTCGACGTCTTCGGTGTCTCCTGGGGCGGAGGGCTGGCACAACAATTCGTTCATGACCATCCCGAACGCAGCCGGACGCTGACGCTCGCGGCCACCTCAGCGGGCTTCGTGATGGTGCCAGGCGACCCCATCGTGCTGGCGAAACTCGCCACGCCGCGCCGCTACGCCGACCCCGATTACATGATGAGGGTTGGCCCCGACATCTACGGCGGTCAGCTGCGATGGGACCGCCACCGCCTGGCAGAGCACGCGGCGGCGCTCCGGCGGGGCAGTTCGCGCGGCTACCTGTTTCAGCTCTTGGCCGCGGTCGGTTGGACCAGCTGGTTATGGCTGCCGCAGCTGAAGCTCCCGGTCCTCATCATGATGGGCAGAGACGACCCGATCGTCCCTGTGGTGAACGGCCGGATCCTGGCAAACCGTCTGCCCGATGCCCGTCTCGAGGTCGTTGGCTCGGGCCATCTCTTCATTCTGACGCACCCTGAAGAGGCCGCCCGGACCATCGAGCAGTTCATATTCGAAGCACCCGCAACGGATCCTCCAGAGGATCGGCGACCGGCTTCGGCCTCCCGGAACCGCACCCATCGCTCACCGGGGCTCGACGGCTGGCAACCGCGGTGCTTGGGATGATGCTGAGAATCTCGGCGCCGGCACGCGCCATCGCCAACACCACGATCGCGTGCCTGTTCGGCGCGAGGGCCGCGGTCCGGTTGATCGGAGAAACCAAGCCCGATGATCAGCGTCTACGCCACCGCCGTCATGATCGGCGGACAGCCCGTCGCGCCAAACCTCCGCTTCGAGCCCGGTCTTGGACCAACTTGCAGTCTATTGGTCTCAGCGGCGTTGGACCTGGCGCGCTTTTTGAGGGCGCACTTTTTGACCTGATATGTCTGCTCGGCGGAATCCCGGAGGAGGTCCATGAAGATCAGCATCAATGTCGACTGCACACCCGCAGAGGCCCGCACGTTCATGGGGCTGCCCGACCTGAAGCCGATGCAGGACGAATTAATGGAGGAGATGCGCAAACGCTTACTTGCGGCCACCGCGGCGATGGATCCAGGCGAGATGCTGCGCAACTGGATGACGGTTATGACCGGGGTCGAACAAATGCAGGAATTCCTGGCCAAAATGACCGGCGGCAAGCGAGACACCTGACCACCCTGCGGGCGGCCTCAGGCACCAGCCGCCAGTCGCTGCACCCGGAAACGGTGGGGCGTTCCGCCGTACCAGCGACGGAATGCCTGGGTGAACACGCTCTGTTCGGAATAGCCAAGCGCCTCCGACACCTCGGACAGCGGCAGCCGGGTGTTGGTCACCAGCGACAGCGCCCGCCCCCGGCGCCACTCATCCAACAGGTCGCGGAAGCGCAGCCCCTCCCCTTGCAGCCGTCGCTGCAGGCTGCGCGGCGGCATGCGCAGGCTCTCGGCCACACGTTCCAACGTGCAGTGGCCCAGCTCCATCTCTCGGCCGATCTCGGCGCGCACGTCCTCAAGAATGCCGCCGCCGACTTCGGCGCGTGCGGTCGCAAGATACTTCTTGATCAGCGCGTGGTAGGCGACGTCACTCTTTTCGATCCGCCGGTCCAGGATTGCTCGGTCGAAGGTCAGCGCATTGCGCCCGGCGGCGTAGCGGATCGGACAGGCAAAATGCACCGCGACGGCACGGCCCGAGCTTCCCTTGTTGTGGACGAATGCCGCCTCAACCAGCGGCACTGGCTCTCCTACGATCGTATCAATCACAAGCTTGCCCTGTGCCATCACCAGCTCAGTATTCTCGCGGCCTTTCGGCGCGTCGTTGTGCTGGTTGAGGATAAGCGAAGCCGTGTCGCCCTCGGCGATCTCCTCGAATGCGGCCACCGTGGCGTTGGCGTGGATAACGAGATTGGCAATGATCGCCTGCAGCGCTCCGCGTACGGTCCGCTCCATCCGAGTGACCAACGCCACCGGACCCAAGAAGTCGATTTGCTGGTAGCGGATCATGCGCAGCCCGATGTCGGGCAGGTCCCAGACCATCGCGCAGCGCCGCAGCAGCTCGCAAAAGCCGCCGTAGTCGATGGCCGTCTCGGGGCTTCTCAGCACCGCCGGATTCAACCCCACCTCGCGCATCAGGACATCGATGCTGGTGCCTCGCTCGGCCGCGATCTCGACAAGACCGGCGAGCTTGGTTGCCCGGGTGTAGTAGCGTCCTCCCATAGCCTTCACATGCGCCCGACATTTTAGTCTAGACCCGCATGCCGGCTCCGGCAATTGACTCGACGCCGCCGCGGCAAGGGGACGTCCGTGACGTCAGAACGATAGAGGCGAGCATGACAGAGACATTCGACCTATGGCCCGGCGACTTCTACAGGATGCGCGAGACGCTGCCGGCAGAGGATCAAGTCCTGCTGGCCGAACTCCGCGCCTTCCTCGAGGCACGCGTCGCACCAGACATCAACGCATACTGGACCCGTGCGGAATTTCCTCATCATCTGGTTCCGGAGATCGCCCGGCTCGGCGTCGTCGGCGCCTCGTACAGGGGCTACGGCTTTCGCGGCCGCTCGCCGATCTTGGACGGCTTCATCGCGCTGGAACTTGCGCGCGTCGATTCCTCGATCGCCACCTTCGTTGGTGTCCACGGCGGACTGTCGGCGGGGTCAATCTATCTTTGCGGGTCCGACGAGCAGAAGGAGCGTTGGCTTCCGGCGATGGCGCGGATGGAGAAGCTGGGCTCGTTCGGCCTGACCGAGCCCGAAGTCGGCTCGGGCGTGGCCGGGGGGCTGATGACCACGTGTCGTCGCGATGGCGATGAGTGGATACTCAACGGCGCCAAGCGCTGGATCGGCAACGCCAGCTTTGCGGACTTGAATGTGATCTGGGCTCGCGACGTGGACGACCGGCAGGTCAAGGGTTTCGTGGTCGAGAAGGGGACGCCCGGCTATTCGACCGAGGTCATGAAGGACAAGATCGCGCTCCGCGTCGTGCAGAACGCCACGATCACCCTGAGCGACTGCCGGGTGCCGGCTGCCAACAAGCTCGCGAACGCCAACAGGTTCGCTGACACCGCCAAGGTCCTGCGCATGACCCGCGGCTTTGTCGCCTGGGAGGCAACCGGCTGTGCGCTTGGCGCCTTCGAGCACGCGCTCGCCTACGCCAAGCGCCGCAAGCAGTTCGGCCGGCCGATCGGCGGGTTCCAGCTAGTACAGGACCAACTGGTCCGAATGCTTGCCGGGGTCACCAGCTCGATGACCCTGTGCCACCGTCTCAGCCAGCTCGAAGAGCGCGGCGAGGGCAGTGAAGAGTCGGCATCACTCGCCAAGGCCTATTGCACCGTCTCGGCGCGCCAGACCGTCGGGCTCGCTCGCGAACTCCTCGGCGGCAACGGGATCCTGCTGGAGGAACAGGTCGGCCGCTTCGTCGCCGACGCCGAGGCGATCTACTCCTACGAGGGTACCCGTGAGATAAACACACTGATCGTTGGTCGTGCCCTTACGGGCATAGGTGCGTTCGTCTAGACAGTGGAACCATGAGCGCAAGCTCGCATCCTGTTGTGGCCAGTAAGTCCTGCCGCCATTCCACGCCTGCCTCAAATGGACGTCTACGCGTGATGGCCGTCACCATATTCCACGATCCAGGCCAGCGCCTGACGCTTGAGATGATGATTTTCTGAGTTTGATTTATGATGCAGCACTTGGACGCACTCGAAGTTCTTAAGCTATCAAACGACGAAGCCAGTCTAACCCCTCAGTTCCGGCGCCAGATCCGCGTGGAATACATTGCCCGCCCTCGTCGCCGCCACGACCCCCGTACGAATGACAAAATCGGCAAACCGCTCACCCTTCCGCCGTCCGGTCGCATAAGCAGCAAATAAGGGTGCCAGCGTCGCGACAATGGCCTCGTGGCCGATCTGCTTGCGGTACAGCTTGGACAGGCGCGTACCATCGAACGCGCCACCGAGATACAGGTTATAAAGGCCAGGCCCTGTGCCAACCAGGCCGATCTCCGCCAGGTACGGCCGGGCGCAGCCATTCGGGCAGCCGGTCATGCGGATGATGATCTCGTCATCGCGCAGGCCGGCGCGGTCGTATTCGGCTTCAAGCGCGGTGATCAGGTCCGGCAGGTAGCGTTCACTTTCCGCCAGGGCGAGGCCGCAAGTCGGCAGCGCCACGCAGGCCATTGCGTTGCGCCGCAGCGCGCCGGGCGAGGCCAGGCCGTGCGCGTCCAGCACGCCATCGATCACCGCGCGTTGTCCGGGGGTGACATCGGCAATCACCAGGTTCTGATTGGGCGTGAGAATGAAGCGGCCATCATGCGTTTCGGCGATGGCGCGCAGCGCCTGACGTATCGGACCGTGCACGCGACCGTTCTCCACGAACAAGACATAGTGCCAGCGTCCATCGTCACCTTCGCGCCAGCCCGGTTGGTCGCCGGAGCGCTCGAACCGGTACGGCTTCGCCGCCGGCAGCGTATAGCCCAGGCGTTTGTTCAGCTCGGCGCGGAAGGCATCCAGGCCATGCGTCTCGATCGTATATTTCAGCCGGGCGTGCTTGCGGTCGGAGCGGTTACCCCAGTCGCGCTGGATCGTGACGATCTTCTCCGCCACATCCACCACCTGGTCAGGTGTGCAGAAACCCAGCACGTCACCGGTGCGCGGGAAGGTGTCCGGTTCGCCATGCGTCATGCCCATGCCGCCACCGGCTACGACGTTATATCCACTGACACGGCCGCGGTGGACCACCGCGATCAGGCCCACCTCGTGGGCAAATGCATCCACGTCATTCACCGGCGGCACCGCGACGGCAATCTTGAATTTGCGTGGCAGATACGTCCTGCCGAGGATTGGCTCATCCTCCTCCTTCCCCACCACCTGCTCTTCACCGATCCAGATCTCGTGCCAAGCACGCGATTTCGGCAGCAGGCGCTCGCTGATGGCACGTGCTCGGGTCACGACTTCGTCGTGCACCGCGGAACGCCAGGGTATCACCGAGCCGATCACGTTGCGATTGACATCGCCACAAGCGGCGATCGTGTCCAGCATTGCGGCATGAATTGCTTGAATCGCCGGACGCAGATTGCTCTTGATGACGCCATGGAACTGGATGGTCTGCCGCGTGGTCAGCCGCAATGTGCCATTGCCACGCTCCGCTGCCATGTCGTCCATGGCGATCCACTGCCTCGGCGTCAGCACACCCGCCGGCACGCGCAATCGGGCCATGAAGATGACAGCCTTCTCCATCTTCTTCTTGGCGCGCTCGGGGCGCAGGTCACGGTCGTCCTGCTGGTAGATGCCGTGGAATTTCGTGAGCTGCTGGTCATCTTCGGCGAGGCTACCGCTGACCTGGATTTGCAGTCCGTCGGCGATCGTGCCACGCAGGAACCGGCTCTCGGACTTAATGGTCTCATTGCGAGAAAGTTGGGTCATGGCGGAGCTGCTCGCTTCGTTAGAATCCTGCAACTACAGCCGACACAGGTGAAATCGCGTGTCGGGCACAGCGGTGCCAACCGCTGGGGTAAAAAATCTGCGCGTACCTGCGCGCATCTGTGGCTGGAGCTTCTTAGTACACATCACGTAGGTAACGTCCGGCACGCTGCGCCTCGCGCAGATAGGTCGCGGCACCGTCTTTATCCGTGCCTGACTGGTCGGCTATGATGCGCAACAGCGTAGCGTGCACGTCCTTGGCCATCGCCTTGGCGTCGCCGCAGACATAAACGTACGCACCATCCTCCAGCCAGGCGAAGACGTCGCGGCGCCCTTCCCACAGTCGGTCCTGAACGTAGATCTTCGCTCTCTGGTCGCGCGAGAATGCCAGATCGATCCGGCTAAGTACGCCTGACGCCAACCAGTCCTGCCATTCGAGCTGATACAGGAAGTCGTGTGTGAAGCGGCGCGCGCCAAAGAACAACCAGGACGGGCCGGGCGCGCCGGTCGCCTCACGGTGCTGTAGAAAAGCGCGGAACGGCGCAACGCCGGTGCCGGGGCCGATCATGATGATCGGCGTCGCGGGGTCAGCCGGAAGACGGAAATGCGCGTTGGGTTTCACATAGACCGGCAGGGTGGCGCCGACACCGCGGCGTTCCACGACGTCGATCGACGCGACACCGTTGCGTTCTCGGCCATGACTGGACCAACGCACCGCGCCGATCAGCAGGTGCGCTTCATCGCCGACGGCGGCCTGGCTCGATGCGACCGAATAGAGCCGCGGCGGCAGCGGTCGCAGCAAGCCTGTCAGTTGTTCTGACGTGAGCGCAGCAGGGGCCGCTTCCAGCAGGTCGACGAACTGCCGGTCGGGCAGAAATTCCGCGATGCGCGCTTCGTCGCCAGCCAGCGCGCGCAGCCTCGCATCGCCGGTCAGCGTGGCATAATCGGCGATCTGGCTTCGCGTCAGCGTGGTGATGTCGAAACGCTCGGTCAGCGCTGCGTGGAGCGCCGCATCGCCGGACAGGTTGGCGACGCGTAGCACATCTTCCACCAATGCCGGGTCGTTGCGCGGCACGAAGCCGAGCGAATCACCGGGTTCGTAACGCAGGCCCGAGCCCGCGAGCGACAGCTCCAGATGATGCGTCTCGACATCGGAGCGGCTGCTGTTGAGATTGATCTGCGACATGATCTCGGCATCGAAGACGCGGGCGCGGTCCTCGGCCGGCGGGCGCACGAAATCGACATGGATGACCGCAGCACCCGCATCCGCGGCAGGCGCGATCTCGCGCAGCGTTGCGTCGATCCAGGCCGCGGCTGGCTTCTGGTAATCCAGGTCACAATCGATGCGCGAGGTCACGCGTCGCGCACCCAGCTCCTCGAGCCGTGCATCGATCTGCTTGCCGGTCTCGCAGAAGCGGGCATACGCGCGATCGCCCAGTGCCAGCACGGCAAAGCGCAAATCCGTCAGGCGCGGCGCATCGTCGGAGTTCAGCGCGGCAAGGAACGCTTCGGCACGTTGCGGGGGATCGCCCTCGCCCCAGGTGCTGGCGATCACCAAGAGGTTCTTCGCTTCAGCAAGCTGGTCCGGTGCGGTGTCGGCCATATCGACGACCTTCGCGACAAAGCCGAGCCGCATCGCAGACTTGCGCGCCGCCGCGGCGAGTGCCTCGGCGTTGCCGGACTCGGTCGCGTAGAGAATGATCAGCGGCGTCTTCGCGGTTGGCGTCGCGGAGGGGGCGACGGGCGCTTCGGTGGCTGCCTGGAACCCGGCGATGTAGCCGCTCAGCCATTGGCGTTGCTCCGCGGTTGCACCAGACACTAAGCGGCGGATCAGGCCAAGCTGGTCCTCGGCAAACGGCGTCGTTGCCAGCGCGTTGCTCATTGGCGGGCTCCTGCGGCGGTCATCGGCTCGGGCAGCATGGTCACCGCTGCGGTCTGCTGCAGCGGGCGCAGCATGTCGCGCAGTGCGACGACGGGACCGACAACGATCAGCGTCGGGTCGTCCGGCGACAGCGCCGCAGCGGCAGCTGCAGCGGTGGCCAGCGTGGCCACGGTCACGCTCTGCGACGGCATGGTGGCGTTGGCGACGAATGCCACCCCGTCATCAGGCGCACGGCCGGCCTGGATCAGTTGTGCGGCAAGCGCGCCGGCGTGACGCAGGCCCATGTACAGCACCAGCGTGTCCACGTTGCCGAACCGCGTCACGTCCGGCACTTCGCCGCGCTGGTCGTGGCCGGTGGCAAAGACGACGCTGCGTGCCAGCGTGCGGTGGCTCAGCGGAATACCGGCTGACGCCGCACCGCCGATTCCGGCGGAGATGCCCGGCACGATGCGAAACGGAATGCCGCCGGCAGCGAGGGCCAGCGCTTCCTCGCCGCCACGGCCGAACACCAGCGGGTCGCCACCCTTGAGGCGGACCACGCGGAGGCCTTGGCGCGCCAGGGCGATCAGCCGCTGGTTGATGCGCAGCTGATGCGTGCGGGCGCCGCCGGCGCGTTTGCCGACGGATTCCAGGCGCGCGGCAGCGGCGAGCGCGAGGATGTCCGGCGAGACCAGTGCATCATGCAGAATGATGTCGGCTACGGTTAGCGCGTGCAGGGCGTGCAGTGTCAGCAGGCCCGGGTCGCCGGGGCCGGCACCGACCAGCCAAACGGAGCCGGGATCGAAGTCCGGCGGGCGACAGCGGGAGACGGCGTATGGCAGGCTCGGCACGGGTCGATCATCCTGGCGACGGCCGGAATGGCCGGATCGCCAGCGTTAGAGAAGAGTTTTCTCACAAAGGCGCAATAGGGATTGGCAAAAAACGCAATCCTCCTAGCTACCGGCCGAACACAAGAAGTATCTTCTGCGGACGGACTGCGACATAGACAGCGCGTCTCCCGCATGCGTGCGAGGTCGTCGCGAGGCGCACGGTGAGGGACCCCCAGGCCGGATGGTGGCGGTTGGCCCCTCACCCTCGCCGCATCGGCGGCCCAACGTCTCCCGCCTCAGGCGTCACCCCGTCCGTGCTGGGCCGCCGCTATTTGATCCGCCCCATCT
>JASHVB010000544.1 GCA_030039695.1 Acetobacteraceae bacterium | reverse complement strand
GCACGCGCGCCTGTGCCTTTTGCAACGTCGCCACCGGGCAGCCGAACCCTCTGGACGACGACGAGCCTGCTCGGGTCGCCGACGCGGTGGCGAAGCTGGGGCTGAAGCACGTGGTCATCACCTCGGTCGACCGCGACGACCTGCCCGACGGCGGCGCCAGCCATTTCGCCGCGGTGATCCGCACCATTCGCGCTGCCGCCCCCGGCACGACGATCGAGGTTCTCACGCCCGACTTTCTGCGCAAGCCGGGCGCGATCGAGGTTGTCGCCGAAGCCCACCCCGACGTGTTCAACCACAACCTGGAAACCGTCCCGCGCCTGTATCCCACCATCCGTCCCGGCGCGCGCTACTACCAGTCCCTCCGACTTCTCGATTCCGTCAAGAAACAAGACCCCAATCTGTTCACCAAGTCCGGCCTGATGGTCGGCCTGGGTGAATCCCGCACCGAGATCGCCCAGGTGATGGACGACCTGCGCATCGCCGACGTGGATTTCCTCACCATCGGCCAGTACCTGCAGCCAACGGTGAAACATGCCGCCGTGGACCGTTTCGTCACGCCGGAGGAGTTTGCCGATTACGCGAGTCTTGCGCGCGCGAAAGGCTTCCTCCTGGTGTCGGCGACGCCGTTGACCCGCAGCTCGTACCACGCCGACGCAGACTTCGCCGCACTGCGCGCCGCCCGCGAAGCGGCCGTACCCCGCTGATGCCGACCCATGCGGAACGCCAGATAGTCCCGTACCGCCCGGACCAGCTTTTCGAGTTGGTCGCCGATGTGGGCAAGTATCCCGAGTTCCTGCCCTGGTGCGTCGCCGCCCGTGTACGCAGCCGTACTGACAAGGAGCTACGCGCAGACCTGACCGTCGGCTTCGGCCCGTTCCGCGAAACCTTCGGCAGCCGTGTCACGTTGGACCGCCCGCACAGCGTGCGTGTCATCTACGAGAAAGGCCCGTTCCGGTATCTGAACAACGAGTGGGACTTTCTACCGCATCACAGCGGGACGGAAGTCGACTTCTTCGTAGATTTCGAATTCCGCAGCCGCATCCTGCAGGCCGCGATCGGCGTCGTGTTCAACGAAGCGGTGCGCCGTATGGTCAATGCGTTCCAGAAACGTGCACGGGATGTCTATGGGCCACCACCGGCATAAATGTCGCCAGCGAACCGGGAGAGGTCGGGCCGCGCAGGACCGAGGGAAGGCTATTGGCTACGTGCTGTTTGCTTCGACCGATGCCCTCATCCACATCGCGCTAACCCGCGACCTCGCGCGCGCGAATCGTGGGCAAGGTTCCCTAATCGTGCGCTCCATGCCACCGTCCGCCCCCGCAACCACCCAGACGAGACGCCATTGTGACCGTGATCCTTGCCAGCCGCCCCAACGTCTACTCCTCCAGTCCGCTCGACCGCGCCGTCACGCGCCGCGAAGATACCGTCTGGATTGAGCAACGCCTCGTCCATCACGACACCCTGTTCGTCCCGGTGTGGCGCAACCGCAACCTCGTTCGCGGCATGGACGAAGCCGCGCCGGAAGCGGTCTTCATCTCCAGCGCGAGCGCGCACGAGCTCCGCACTCACGGCGGTCCCTGGGCCTTCCTCGGCATGCACGACGAGCACGCGATGTTCGTCGTCGACCTCAGCGCAGCCGATGACCCGGTGCCGCTGCTGCCGGAGTCGCCTGGCCAGTTTGTCGATCTGCGTAGCGTCGGCTGGGGCGTGGCGCGGCCGGAAGCCGCGGTACTGGCACACGCGCGCGGGCTCATGCACTGGCGCGCGCGGCATCGGTTCTGCGGCGTCTGCGGCGCTCCCTGCGAGGCTAAGAGTTCCGGCCATATGGTGCAGTGCACCTCCTGCAACATGCAGCATTTCCCGCGCACCGATCCCGCGGTCATCATGCTGGTCACCCGCAACGATCGGGCGTTGCTCGGCCATTCGCAGCGCTTCCCTCGCGCCAACATGTATTCAACCCTCGCCGGCTTCGTTGAACCAGGTGAGACACTGGAAGAAGCCGTGCGCCGCGAAGTGATGGAGGAATCCGGCATCCAGGTCGGTGCCGTGCAGTACCACTCCAGCCAACCGTGGCCTTTCCCCGGCAATATCATGCTCGGCTTCTACGGCGAGGGTCTCAGCGACGACATCACCATCGACCCGGAAGAGATGATTGACGTGCGCTGGTTCTCACGCGACGAGATCTGCAATCCCGAGACGCATGGTTTTGCCCTGCCCCGCGCGGACAGCATTGCGCGCCGGCTGATCGAGGACTGGATGGCCGCGGCATGAGACGGCACTTTGCGTGGCTGCTTCTGCCGCTTGTGTCAGCCTGCGCATCGGGTCCGACAGGCAACACACCGCAAGCTGTGTGTCATCGCGAGGCCCTCGACGATCCAACGGTGAAACAGATAACGGTCGAGCAAATCAATTCCGGCGCGATGTCGCCGAAGGCACAGTTCAGCTACAACCAGGCGCTGCACAACGCCTACAATAATTGCTTGCTTCGCCACGGCGTCGCCGTGCAGGGCGGCGTCGAGGCGGTGCAGCCCAGCTATTGACCATGGCCTCGGCAACATCGCCCGAACTGTTGACCATCGGCTATGAAGGCTGCGCCATCGCCAATGTGGTGAGCTGCCTGCAAGCCGCAGGCGTGAAGCTGCTGATCGACGTGCGCGCAGTGCCCCGCTCGCGCAAACCTGGGTTTTCGAAACGTCAGCTCGCTGCCAGCCTCGACGAAGCCGGAATCGCTTACGTTCATCTCCAGGGCCTGGGCACGCCCAAAGCGGGGCGTGACGCCGTGCGCGCCGGCCATCCAGAGCGGATGTATGTCATCTTCGATGAGCATATGACATCGGACCGCGCACAGGCAGCGCTCGCGCAGGCCATCGCGCTCGCACGCAGCGCCCGAACCTGCCTGCTGTGCTTCGAGCGCGACCCTGCCTGTTGCCACCGCTCGATTGTTGCCGGGATGGTTATCCGGAAGACCCGACAGACGGTCATCAACCTCGAGGCGTAGCGGCCACATTGCCGACCGACGTGCTGATTGCGAACGTGGGAGGCCACGGGACTGGAGCCGCAAAGGCCGCGGTGGACGAGCGGGAGATCGCGGCGAATGCGCCTGGGTGATAGGCGGCCTCGTGGCATTGCCGTTGAGACAAGGCCGCCTCATCGGTTGCCCGATTCCGGTGCGCAGCCATTCCAGACATCACGATTGGATAATTTGACACCCGTTATTGTCACATATCCGTCCTTGGCGGGTACGGCGAAGGCTTTTTCTGACCCCATTGCACAATTCCGCTATGTTACCGTATCGATTTCGTTGCCGAATAACACACGCAGCAAGCGTTCTGCCAACTCACGCATTCGGCACGACGAGTTGACCTTGGCCGCCACGAAGGCGCCCTATTATCCCTCGAAACACCAGGGCTGAAATTTGCCGAAACGGCAGAGCCGATTGCGACATGGGGGCGCATGACCGCACTTAACGAACGAGAACGGACTGAACCGATGTGTCGGGTAACGCTGAGCGAGCTGTCGCGCGTGCCAGTCGAGCGCCTCGCACAGCTTCTGATGGAACGGGCCGCGGAAGACAGGACGCTGCTCAGCCGGCTGGAAGCCACCATTTCGGAAGCAAACGTCGCGCGGTCGGCGGACGGCCGCGACCGAGGGGCGGTGCCGTCATCAGGAGAGGTAAAATCCGACCTCGTCGGCCAGAGCATGGCGATCCGGCGTGTCTCGGATCTGTTGCGCCGCTTCGCACAGACTGATGAGCCGGTGTTGATCACTGGGGAAAGCGGCACTGGCAAGGAACTGGCCGCGCGGGCGATCCATGAAAACTCCCGCCGCCGTGGCGCGCGGTTCGTCGCGGTGAACTGTGCAGCCATTCCGCCGAATCTCGTCGCGTCGGAGCTCTTCGGTTACGAGAAAGGTGCGTTCACCGGCGCCGCCGCCCGAACCAAGGGCCAAATCGAGCATGCCAGCAGCGGCACGTTGTTCCTGGATGAAATCGGCGACATGCCGGTGGACATGCAAGGCCATTTGCTGCGATTCCTGCAGGAAGGGCAGATCGTGCGCGTTGGCGGCCGCGAAACGATCGGTGTCGACGTACGTGTTGTCTCCGCCACCAATGTCCGTCTGGAGCAGGCGATTTCCGAAGGCCGTTTCCGTGAGGACCTCTACTACCGACTGAATGTCCTGACGGTCCCGCTGCCGCCGCTGCGAGAACGGCGCGAGGATATCGAGCTCCTCGCGCATCACTTCCTGCGTCTGGCAGCCCTGCAGCAAGGGCGGAACATCACCGGGTTCACGCCGGAAGCCTTGCAGATATTGTGCCGCTACGACTGGCCAGGGAATGTGCGCGAGCTGATGTCGGTGATCCGCCGCGCGGTGGTCATCGGCAATGACGCACAAGTGCTGGAAGACGATCTGTTCGGTCTGGGCAATTCGGCCCACGGGCGTGGCGTGACGCTGGCGGCGCCGGCACCACGGCCGCCGCCATGCTCCGAGGCGGAGCGTGACGTCTTGCTTCGGGTCCTGTCCGAGACACAAGAGAACATCACGCTGACCGCGCAGCAGTTGGGCGTCTCGCGCGTCACGCTGTATCGCATGCTGCACCGGCATTCGATTACGCTCAACCGAGGCCTGAAGACGCCGCTGCGCGCCGGCTGACCTGTCAGGCTTCCAGCTCCGAATCGACGTCGATCGGGCAGACCAGCGACAACGCGTCGGACAGCGACCCGACCGGCTCGGACACTTCGCCACTGGCGCAGGTTGCAACGGCCCATTGCCCCGCTTGCCCGACCACGAGCCAGCCGGCCTGGTCTTCGCCCTGCCGGAAAACGCCGATGATTGTTTCAGCAACCGTGCAAGGCCAGGGGCGTCCCGCAAGATCTTCCACTGCGTCGATACCGCACAACCAGACAGTGCGCTGCCATTCCTCGAGACAGACGCGCTCACCGGCACTCAACGCCGGAAAGGCCGACTTCGGTAGCGGTCTGGCCAATTCGATGCGTGTCCTCGGCAGGCCGGTATCGCGCGCGGACACGTGTTGCGGCCGGCTGGACTCAGAGGCGGCGTTGTTACGGACGGATCGTCGCATCGGACCTCACATTCCTCCCCTGTTCCCGCACCCGTCTTCACAGCGTGTGTCAATGTGTTTCGAAGCAAATAACGGGCCACGCTGTCGGGCGTTGCGGGACGGCGCAGATGGCCGGCAAACGAACGGGGGATGTAGAGTGCGTCATGTGACACATGTGTCTTGCTTCACGTCACGCGAGACAGTCCTGCGCGGCACTCCCGCTGCTAGCGGAACGACAGCCAGATGCCCGCAATCAGCGCGATCATTACAGCGCTCGATGCAATCATCAACCACAGACCCTGTCGGCGGGCACGTCGCTCCAATGCTGCCTCGACCGCGTCATGAAGCGGCGCATTTTCTGGGTCCGCCTGCGACGTTCGCCCCGGCACGCCCCGCGAACCCTCGGCTGCATCGGCCTGTTGGGACGCTGTCACCCCTGCGCTGGTCACCCCATCCGGCCTCTGCATGTGACTGTGGCCCTTCCGCGGGCAATTTGCACGGACCCGCCTAACACCAAAGTTTCGGCGCCTGTCAATCTCTTGTGATCAGGGTGCGGCCGGCGCGGCTCCCAACTTGCGCAGGCCTTGCGCTTCCGTCCGCGAGCCTCGAGGCCGTTTCGTGCCACAGTCGGGTAAGGCGACTATCTGATTCCCCGTTCCGAGCGCTCACGGCATCCGTACCAGATGGCGAGTGGCGTGAACGTGCGGTTCGAATGCGGGTGGAGCCGGCGCCCCGATATCTCTGCCGGCATAGGGGTCACGCCAGCGTCCACCGACTGCCATCTGCCGCAACTGCCACAACATTCCGACGGAGGCGCCGATGAACAATGTGGACATCTGGTCCTCCAGCAGCGACAGGACGGCACCGTACGCCAGATTGAAGGCGAGGATGGCAAGCGCACCAATCGCGGCCGGCCGGGTTTTCTGTGGCAGTCGCAATCCCTGGCAGGCGGCCCACGCCAGATAGAGCGCGCCCAAGAGCCCGAAATTGGCGTAGAGGAACACAAACAGATTGTCCGACGGGTTGAAAAAGGCGGCGGCGGCGAAGCGTTGGGTACCCCGGATGCCGCCGAGACCCACGCCAAACGGGAAGATCTCGTTGTTGGCGATCCATTTCCAGGCCTCCGGCCAGGTCTGCGTGAGGCGGATGCTGAACGAACCAAAACTGAACACGCCGCCACTGTCGGTGACGAGCAGCCCCGCCGTCACCAATGGCAAGGCGACGTCAAGTGCGGCGAAGCCGACGCATGCGGTGCAGAGCAGTGTGTAACGCATCCGCGACGGTGCAAGCATCAAGAGACCCACGGTGGCGATCGCGACGACCGAGTCTTTCTGCGTGGTCAGGATCACGGCGCCCACCGTCACTGCCAGAACAACGGAGCGGATCAGCCAGTGTCGTGTTCTCGCCGCCAGCAGAAGCGCCAATATCGGCACGAGCACGGCCGCTGAGATCGAGCTGCGGAAAAATCCGGCGGCCCGCTTCTCGAAGCCGGCGATGGCCCAGCCGCGTGACACACTGACGGTGATGCTGCCGATCTGTGGCTCCAGGCCGCTCCACGGCATGGTGTAGACAAACTTGTCCAGCGCGATGCCGATAACCGAGGCCAGCCAGATCAGGCTGAGAATCCACAAAACCGCTTTGCCAGGGCGCATGAGCTGGCGTGCGCCGATGAAGCCGAACAGAATGTTGAGCAGCAGCATTGCGCCGTAGACGGCGGGCAGCAGCGTGTGCAGGTTGGCTATGGCCAGCATGCCATGCAGCACGACGATCCCGCCAAAGATGAAGAACGCCGGGTGGACGCGGAAGCGGAACGCCTGCTCCAACAGCAACAGAACAATCGGCAGGATCATTAAGCCGTCGCGAAGCCATATCGCATCGCCGAGGCCGACATTGTGCAGCGCGTAGCGTATCGGGCCCTCGAAGGCGTAGATCGAGAGGTAGAGAAGCGCACAGGATCCGAAGAGGGTTGGCATCAGGAGACGAACGACGATTCATGGAAACAATAGGTAGTACCACGATGTCGCATGGCGCCCCAGCGCAAGTCAGCCCGACCGCGGCAATGGTGATCGAAAAGCCCACGTGACCACGGCGATGGCCGCGCCCGCCGCGCCTTTCTGCGCGGAAAGGCAGGCTGTCCGCCTGCCGTGCAGGGATTACGACGCCGACGAATGTGCGCAAGAGGCCGACTTATAGGCGGTTTTTGACCAGCCAACCCG
>JASHVB010000543.1 GCA_030039695.1 Acetobacteraceae bacterium | reverse complement strand
CGGCCGTGATCCCGCGTCCTCAAACCCGTGATCCCGTTGGGGAGAGGCCGATGCAGATCACCGTCTCAGGAAAACAGGTGGATTTGTCTGACGCGCTTCGCACGCGCGTGTGGGATCACCTGGACACCATTGCGACGAAATACTTCGACCACGCCATAGAGGCGCAGGTGACGTTCGGCCGTGCGCGCAGCTTCTTTACCTGCGACATCAACGTCCACGCTGGCCGTGGCCTGCTGCTGCGTGCCGAAGGCGAAGCCGCCGACGCCAACAGCGCCTTTGATGATGCCGCAGAGCACATCGCCAAACGGCTGCGCCGTTACCGCCGACGTGTGAACGAGCATGCCCGCGATCTGGCAAACCGCGAGCGGCCCGAAATGGCACGGCAATACGTGCTGCGGCAGGAAGATGCGCTGACCGGTGCTGCGCCGAATGGAACGCCGCTCAACGGCGCATATGCGACCGTGATTGCCGACCATCCAACGGAAATCAGTCGGCTCTCCGTGGACGAAGCCGTGATGCGCATGGACCTGGCAGACCAGCAGGTGATGATGTTCCGCAACAGTACCACGGGCGAGCTGAACGTCATCTATCGCCGCAGCGACGGGAACGTCGGCTGGATCACCCCGGCGGGATAGGCAGTGCCGGGAAACGTTCGCCATCGCATCGGCCCGACTCCGCGATGCTCTGCTAATCTTTGGGGGTGAACGGTTCGGTTCTGACGCTGTTGGCGGTGATCCTCGCGGGCCTCATGCTGCTCGGCGCGCTCGGCACCGCATTGCGATTCCGCACGCGCGCGGCCATCGGCTTTGGTGGTGCGGGACTCACCGGGCTGGCGGCAGTCCTGGTCCTTGTTGCACTCGTTGCCAGAGAAGACCCGGTGCAGCTCGTCCTTCCGATCGGCCTGCCCGGTCGCGATTTCCACCTATTACTCGATCCACTGTCGGGCTTCTTCGCATTGCTGGTGTTCTCGGTCGGCACCGCGTCGATTGTTTATGCGGCGGAGGCCGACCCGACCGGCTCGCCCACCTCCCTTGCCGCCATGGTGATTGCAGTGGCGAGCCTGGGACTGGTCGCGCTGGCCGGCGACTCCCTGGTGTTCGCGACCGGTCTCACTCTCGCGGGCGGCGCAACGTGGGCAACCGAGCAAACGGATGCTCGCGCTCACGCGGCCCCCGATGTCCTGCTGGTGACGCTGCTCGGCGGCGCTGCAGTTGTTACGGTCACCTGGCTGGCTGGTGCAGGCGGCGGCCCGCTTGGCTTCACGAGTGGCCAGCCAATCCGATGGCCGGAGTCCCTGGCTGCCTTGCCCTGGCTCGCGCTGATGATCGGCCTCGCGCCGCTCGCTGGATTGGCGCCGGTGCAGCGCGCCCGAACCAGCGCATCTGAGACGACGCCGTGGGGAGCCGCTGCGCTGAAGGGTGCAGCGGTTCCGCTGGCGTTCTATGCCCTGCTGCGGCTGATGTTCACCCTCACCGTGCGCCCACTGCCTGCCTGGTGTGGCCTGCTGCTTCTGCTCCCCGGCGTCGCTGCTCTGCTGATCGGTGGGGTCCGGGCCGCACGCGAGGACACGCTCGACGCTATACTCAACGCCGGCAGTGTGCGTCATTCAGGGGTCACGGCGACGGCGTTCGGTCTCGCGATAATCGCACGCGCCCTGGATCTGCCACAGATCGCAGCTCTGGCGCTCGCCGCCGTGCTAGCGGCGAGCGCGGTGCAGGCCGTCTGCGGCACGCTTGCCCTCCTTTGCGCCGGCGCAATCCACCTGGGCACCGCAACCCGGCACCTCTCTCGTCTCGGCGGCACGATCCACACGATGCCGGTCTGCACCGTCTGCCTGCTGGCCGGGCTGTTCGGCCTTGCAGCGGTCCCGCCAGGACCTGGTTTCGCCGTGATCTGGTTATTGTTCCAGGCGCTCCTGGCGGAGACGCAAGCCGCCGGTTCCGCCTTCCAGGCGGTCTTCGTCATCGCGGCGGCAGCACTTGGGTTGGGTACCGCGCTTTCGGTAGCGGCGTTGGTGCGAATGGTCGGCGTGGTTTGCCTCGGGCGCCCGCGCACGCCACGCACTGCTGCGGCGAAGCCGCTGTCACGCGCCGCGGCCACTCCCCTGCTCTGCCTCGCCGGCGCATCGGCAATCCTTGGCGTATTGATCGGCCCGGTGTTGCGTGTGCTGGCGGATCCGGCCATCCGCGAGATTCTCGGCACAAGTCTTGGCCCGCGGGCAAGCCTCGTTGGTGTGGCGCTCGTGCCCGGCGGGCGCGGCTACCCCGGCTTGCCGGTGACCCTGTTGGTGGCGCTCGCCTGGGCATCGGCGGTCTGGATAAGGCGGCGTCTCCAGCCGGCCGGTATTCGTACTGGTCCGGCCTGGGAAGGAGGGTTTGCTGCCCCACCACCGTGGCTGCCCTTTGGGGAACCTTTGACACAGACGTCCGGCATGGGCTTCACGCCTTTTCCGGAGGAACTTCCCTGGCCATCACTCGCCGTTCGATGGCCAGCATTCTCGCGGGTCCGCGGCACGGCAGTCGCAGTCGTGATCCTGGCTCTCCTGCTGGCCATCGTGCGACTGATGCCAAGATGACCTTGCTGCTGGCCGCGATCGCCCAGGCGTTACACTGCGGGCTGGTGGCGCTTGCGGCACCGACCGTTGGCGGTCTGCTGCGCGGGATCGAAGCACGACTGGCTGGCCGTTCCGGCCCACCCCCACTGCAACCATGGCACGATCTGATCCGGCTCGTTCGCAAACAGACGGCGGCGGCGGAAAATGCCTCGGCCCTGTTCCAGGCTGCGCCCCCCGTCGTCCTGGCGACAACGGTGGTCGCCGTATCCGTGGTACCCTCGTTTTCCACCGGAATGCTGTTTGCCAGCGTGGCCGACCTTCTGCTTCTTGTTGGCCTGGTCACGCTACCCCGCGCATCGCTCGCACTGGCCGCGCTCGACGTGGGCACCGCGAGCGGCGGGCTGGCAGCCGCCCGGGCGATGTCACTCACATGCCTCGTGGACCCGGCTGTGTTTCTGGCCATCCTCGCGCTTGGCGTTCTGGGAGGCACAACAAACCTTGACCTGCTGGTTGGATTGCAGCGCGTGGGCATGCTGCAGCCCTCGAGCGCGTGCGCCCTGGCGGCCGTATCGCTGAGTGCAGTCACCGTCGCATCGTCTGACTACTCAGATCTGCTCACGGAGTTCAGCGGTGTTGACCTCGCCATGGTCTCCTTTGCCGAGGATCTGCGCGTACTGTTCTGGCTTAACCTGATCGCCGCAGTGTTTCTGCCCATCGGTATGGCAACCACGGCAGCGGGGCCCGTCGCCTGGATCGTGGGTTTGCTGGCTTGGGCGCTGAAACTTGCCGTGCTGACCGGCGTGTTGGCGGTGTTCCGCTATGCGATCGGGCGTCGTCGACATCCGTCGATGTTGCTTGGTGCGACGTGCGTGCTTGGGCTGCTGGCAACAGTGGTGGCCCTCGCCAGTTCGGCGGCGGTGTGAGCATGCTCAGTCAAGGCGCGGAGGGACTCGCCGTCGCACTCTCGCTCGCGGCGTTCGTCACCGCCCGGACACAGACCGCGGCTATGCTTTGCGCCCTGCAGGGCGCGATCGTGAGCCTTGTCGTCGCACTGCATTTTGGCTGGCTGGCGGTCATACCGCTGGCCTTGGTCGCAGCGATCCTGCCGGTCTCTCAATTTTTTCCAGCTCACGCAGATACCGCTCGCCCCGCCTCTTTGTTTTTTGGCAGCACGCTTGCGCTGCTTGCATTGACGTTTCCCGGCGAGCATCTCGCTCTGGCCGTCGTCGTTCTCGGAGCGGCGCTAACGGTGACGCGCCGTTCCCCAGCAATGCAAATTTTCGGTCTGATCTCACTCCAGCACGGGATAGTGCTGGCGGCAACAAACAATCCGCTCGCTGGCCTCAGTACGGCGATGGCGATGTTGCCGACGATCCCGGCCCTGGCCTTGGCAGGGCTGTGGCTGAACACGACGCACCGGGGCGCGTCAGTGCTGGCGGCGTGGCCCACGAACACCTGGTTCGACGCGATTGCCTGCAGCGTGGTGCTCGTGTTCGCCTGCACCTTGCCTTGGCTAGTGCCGATGGAATGGGCCGCGATGCGCGTCGACGCATTTGTCGCGACGGTGATCCCGCTGCTGGCGATCGTGGCCACCGCGGCAAGCTGGGCACCGCGGCTACGTGCCAGCGGTGCGGGCCCTGCAGGCGCGCGGTTCATCTTGGTAGTGAGTGCAGCGCTTGCCGTCCTTGTGGCCGATCCTGTGCAATCCTGGCAGGCTCTCGTCATCGCAACAATCGCGGCTGCATCATCGTCTTTGCCACGGCGCGCCGAGGCGTGGCGCCGGTTACGCCTAGGCAGCCTGGGTCTTGGCATTGCCTTGTCCGGCACGATTGCGACTGCCGGCGTCACCGTGTGGGGCCCGGTTTGCACGGTGGTGGGGCTGGGAATGGTCGCGTGCCTCGCCCCCGAACTGGCACTGGCGTCCGTCGCCATCATCGTTCACCACCTGCACCCGCTGACCGAGCATGCGCCTATACATGCGCTTCTGATGGTTGCCGGACTCGCAGGTATCGCCGTCACCGGCTGTGCGATCCTGCTGTGCAGAAAAAACGTTCCGCTGGTCTCCCTCACCGGTATTGGTCAGGCAGGCGTCACGTTGTTTGCGCTTGGCCTAGGCTTACCTGCCGCGAACGCCGCTGCACTGGTGACCCTCATTCTCCTCAGCTTGACGCAGAGTGCTCTGCTGCTCGCCGGTGAGGGCAGTCTCGCCCAGCTCGTAGCGACAGCAGGCCTCGCCGGCGTCCCGCCATTCGGCATCTTCCCCGGTCTTGCGCTGGTCATCGCAGAGACGGCGGCGCGCTTTCCATCCATGCTACTTCCATTCGCCGTAGCGCTCGGCCTGCTTGTCTGGTCAATACTTAGGCAGCTTGCTGCATTGCCTGCCGCGCGAAGCCTGCCTCGGGCACCGTACGCGTGGGCTCCGCTCTTGTTAGCTCTGTTAGTCGGCTTCGCGATGCCGCAGCCGGTCTTCGCCTGGTTGCAATCCGCTGCAGCAGGCGCGCTATGAGCAAGCTCGAGCTGCTGAGCGCAACTGGCGCAGAGCCGTGTCGACCATGGCCGCGCCGTGTCCTGTCCCGCCCCGACTGGGCTGCGATGGCATCGGCCCTGAAGTTCAGCCCCGATCTCAGCTTGCTGGCCCTCTGGGCAGACACGGCTCAGGTGCATGCGCTCCTCTTGGACGAAGCCTCGGATCAGGTCTTGCCCGTCGCGGTCGCCGTCGAGGCCGGCCGCTACCCCGCACTATCACCCGTCCGGCCGATTGCCGCGTGGTTCGAGCGTCTTGTCAGCGACCTTTGGGGCCACGCGGCGGACGGTGCCCGCGACGAGCGCCCGTGGTTGGACCACGGACAATGGCCCCGTACCCAGCCAATGGCGCCGCGTCCCGGCCCCCCGCCCACCGCGGCCGGACCACCGGAGTTTTTGGGGACCGACGCGGCCGACCTGATGCAAGTGCCGCTCGGGCCGGTGCACGGCCTTATCGGCGAGGCCATGCATGTCAGGCTCACGACGCGCGGCAACACCGTGCTGCGGGCCGAGAGCCGGCTAGGGTACACGCACAAGGGCGTTCTGACGCTGATGCGCGGCAAATCGCCGCGCGCAGCGGCCCGTTTCGCTGCCCGGCTCGCCGGGGACACCACGGTTGCCCACTCCCTGGCTTTCGCGCGCGCCACGGAGGCCGCACTGGAGATCACAGCGCCCCCCCGAGCCGCGATCCTGCGCGCCGCGATGGCCGAACTCGAGCGAATCGCCGGGCACCTCGACGCGCTGGCGGTCCAAGCGGACGCGATGGGCCTTACCGCCCTCCAGATCGAGTGCGGCCGGCACCATGAGCGCGTTCTGCGCGCCGTCGGGGCTGCATTCGGTCACCGCTTGATGATGGATTGCGTTGTCCCGGGCGGTCTCGCCGCCGACATCGCCGCTGAGGGTTCATCGGCGATCATTGCCGCGCTGGATGGGCTGGACGCCGGGCTGGTGCCGCTGCGCGGCCTTTGTGACAAGTCGCTGGCGCGTGTGGAGGGCGTGGGCACAGTGACGCTTGCAGCGGCGGCGGCATGGGCGGCCGGGGGTGTTGTTGGCCGGGCATCCGGCCGTGCCTTCGACGCCAGGCGCTTCGATGCTGCCTGCCCTACGCCGGCTCCGTGCGTAGAGCATGCCGGCGATGTTGCGGCGCGATGTCGGGTCCGGATGGCGCAGATTGCGGACAGCATCCGCCTGCTCCGCGCCCTGCTGGACACCGTCCCGGAAGGTGCAATCTCGGTCGCCTTGCCTGCCGGCAGCGGCGAAGGCATTGGCTGCGCTGAGTCCGTCCGTGGTGACGTCTGGCACTGGCTGCGGCTCGACCACGGACAGATTGCGGCCGTGTTTCCCCGCGACCCCGGCTGGGCATTATGGCCGTTGGCCGAAATCGCGATCGCCGGGAGCAGACCGGAAGAGGTTGACGTGATTCTGCACTCTTTCGGCTTGGCTGCTTCACCGGTGGATTTGTAATGCCTGGCAATTGGTTCCATCGTCCGCTGCGCGCGCCCGAGTCGGCCGGGACTGTTGATGCCGATGCGACGGCCTCACTGGCGGCCCGTCTGGATGCGGCGGCGCAGGCCCGCCTGGGCCGCAGCTTGGCAATTCGCCACATCAATGGCGGGAGCTGCAATGGCTGCGAGCTCGAGATGCGCGCGCTACGTGGTGCGGTCTATGATCTTGAGCGTTTCGGCCTGCGGTTTGTCGAAAGTCCACGCCATGCCGATGTGCTGATGGTGACGGGCCCCCTCACCCGCAATCTTGGCGAAGCACTGGAAGCAACGTGGTGCGCGATGCCCGATCCAAAATGGATCGTCGCAGTCGGTGATTGTGCCGTGGACGGCGGTGTGTTCAAAGGTAGTTACGCCGTGCGCGACGGCGCTAATGCGGCGATGCCGATCGACCTCACGATCAGCGGCTGCCCACCAACCCCAGCCCGGCTTTTGGCGGGCCTGCGCGCGCTACTGGAAGTGCACGCGCAGGACCGATAGCCAGACCTCAGTTCAAAGTGTGTTCGACCGGTTTCTTGGACGCGGTGCGATGCGCGGTGAGCGTGTGCGCCGGATGGCGGGCGATATGCTTGTGCGCCGCGGTCGTGTGCCCCTGGCTGGTAACCTTATGCGACGCGACGTGGTGCTTCGTCACCGGGTGTTGCGTGGTATTTGCCGAGGCCGGCGCGGCGACGAAGGCGGCGGACGGCAGCAGCAGCGCCAGCGCGAAGAACATAGGGGTACGCTTGCTTGTCACGGGGTGCTCCGAGTGCTGGAAGGATGTAGGAGGCTCACAGATGGGACGAAAATCGTGCCCTAAGCAACTGACTTTCTTATGATGATTTGTGCGCCATTGAGCAAGCGCTTTCACCGCGGCAACGGCGAGCGATCACAGCAGACAGAGAGCCCGAAGCTCGCGCCTCAGTGCGTGCGGAAGCGCGGCCTCGCCCCGGGCGGGCCGGCCCGGAACCAAGTCCGGCGGCGCTTCATCGGCGCGCAGATAGCGCCAGCCCTGGAACGGTTTGGTCGGGCGGGCGGAAACTGCGATGAGCCTGGGGTCGAGGATGAGCCCGGCACAGGCGCTCGTATCGTCCCATTGATCCTCGATGATATCGACGAGGCGCTGGCGGACCAGCGTTGCACCGCCGATGACCCAGTACATGGAGCCACCATTCAGCACCTCGTCGCGTCGGCGCGGGAAGTTGCGCGTGCGATGGCGGAGCGGCGGATTCCGTTGCGCGCGCGCGGCCTGGAGTTCGCGCAAGTGCTCGATGTCACGCACGCCGACAGCGAGTTTGGTGAGGTGCAGCATGGCGTGAACGACTCGGCGCCGTTTGGACCGGCGTTGATCATGACAGGGTATGTGCGACTTACATAGGGCGCGAAGCGCAGTGCGGTGAGGGTACGACCGG
>JASHVB010000542.1 GCA_030039695.1 Acetobacteraceae bacterium | reverse complement strand
AACCGCGGCATTCATGGGCGCCGAGGCGGCGAGGTCGGCACTGGCCGATGCCCAGGCCGAGCCAGCCGAAGTCGACGCGATCATCCTCGCCACGTCGACGCCCGACCAGGCGTTTCCCGCGACAGCATTGAGAGTGCAAGCGGCGCTAGGGGTGACGAATGGGTTTGGTTTCGACATCGCCGCGGCCTGCGCCGGCTTCATCTACGCGCTGTCTGTCGCAGATAGCCTGATCCATAGCGGCTCGGCGCGCGGCGCGCTGGTGATCGGCAGCGAGGTCTACTCGCGCATCCTGAACTGGAACGATCGTGGCACCTGCGTGTTGTTCGGCGACGGCGCCGGTGCGGTGTTCGTGCGCGCCGGGGAGGGCAGGGGCACGATCGACCGCGGCATCCTGTCCACCCACATGCACGCACAGGGGGTGCTCGGCGATATCTTGTACGTCGACGGCGCGGTCGGACAATCCGACAGGCCGGGCCACCTGGTGATGAAGGGCCAGGAGGTGTTCCGTCACGCGGTGATCCGCCTCGCTGAAGCGGTGGACGAGGCATTGGCTGCCAACGGCCTGACGCGGCGCGATGTAGACTGGCTCGTGCCGCACCAGGCTAATCTGCGCATCATTGACGCAATGGGAAAGCGCCTCGGGTTGCCGTCTGAGCGTGTCGTGGTAACGGTGGACCGGCATGCAAACACTTCCGCTGCATCAGTGCCTCTGGCGCTAGCGGAGGCCTGGACGGACGGCCGCATCCGCCGCGGCGACCTGGTGCTCATGGAAGCGCTCGGGGGTGGTCTGACCTGGGGCTCGGCGCTGGTGCGGATGTAAGAGAGCACAGGCAAGGCGAGCGAAAACTAAGCAAAGCAAGTCGAGATTTCCTCCTCCCTGAGCGAGGCGTTCGGTCACATTCGGCCCGATGGTTACCGCATCACCCCATGCTGAATGGGAAGTATTTCCTCACTACCGCTGGCTATCCACAGAATTTTGTGGGTCCAAGCCCCTCCAACCGCTAAATACCCTTTCCGAGTCGTCTGCGCTCTCCTACCATCGGTGCATGCGGAAGCATCCCAAGCCCCGCCTTGCGTGGCACGGCGTGCGCATGCGGCGGACCCTGGCCGGTGCCGACCCGGACGCACCGCAACGCCCTGTGTCGCTGCCCGCCGCCTGGGACGAAATTGCGGCGGAAGCACTCGCCGCCCTTGCGCCCGGCGTGGGTGCCGTGGCCCTGACCGCCGCCGCGGACGCCTGGATCGTGCCCATCGCCAATGCATCCGCCGCCACGGGACACTCGCTGGCCCTCGCCGAGTGTCTGCGTCGCTTGCTCCTGTTGCGCCGTGGCGCCCCCGACGCGGCGATTTGGCAAGGTCAGCACGCCACGGTTCCACGCTTCGTCCTCAACCTCCCAGCATTTGTGGACGCCGGCTCTTTCGAGTCTGCCGCATTTGCCGAGGCGGTCGAGGCCGCCGTCACCGCCTTGACCTTCGCCGCGCCCGACTCCCAACGGCTCGCCGTCGGAATGGCCGATCTGGCCGGTATGCTCTGCGCACTGGGTATCGACTACGCCGGCGAACCAGCGCGCGACGTGGCACGCGCCCTCGCGGCGATTCTGCGTGGCCGAGCCGACGCCGCGTCTGCCGCTCTGTCCCGACGCCCCGCGCCCGTCCAGTCGCCATTGCCTGACTGGCCTGCACCGCCCGACCAAACCGTCGTACCCGGCTTGGCCGAAGCAGCCCGAGCCGCGCGCTCCGCTGCTCTGGCCGCGGGTCCGCCGCGCCACACCGCCACCACCGCCATTTCTCCGCCCGACGCGCCTGAGGCCTTGCTTGGCGCCGAAACCGGGGGCATCGCCCCTGCCTTCTCACCGCTCGCGGCCAACGGCAGCCTGACCCGTGCCGCGCGCGCGTGGCTCGCCGCCGGTGGTCTGACTGCCGAGGAGGCGCTTGCCAGCATGCTTTCTGGTCACGACCCGTTTCCCGTTACGGCGCCGGCGGCGGCCATCGCCGTGCACGACGCCGTCGCGCCCTTCGTACAGGCGATGCCTGCGCGCGGCATTCCCGCGTGGCAGCCTGCGGCTATCGCGTCACGCCGCCCGCTGCCGCACCGCCGTTCCGGCTACACGCAGAAGGCCTCGGTCGGTGGTCACAAGCTGTTCCTGCGCACCGGCGAATACGACAACGGCGCGCTGGGGGAGATCTTCGTAGCCCTACACAAGGAAGGCCCGGCATTCCGTGGCTTGATGGACAATTTCGCCGTCGCGGTCAGCCTCGGCTTGCAGCACGGCGTCCCGCTGGAGGCGTTCGTCGAGGCCTTCACCTTTACCCGTTTCGGCCCGGCCGGGGCCGTCGAAGGCGACGCCGCAGTCGGTCGCGCGACGTCGCTGCTCGACTATATGTTCCGTCATCTCGCGGTGAACTACCTCGGACAACACGACATTCCTGAGGCAGAACAGGAAGCAGCGGACACGGTGGGGGATGGTGCACGGGACCGCTCGCCTTTGCTCCCGCTGGAGTTTCCGGCGGAGGCGTCGCCGCGGGCGCGGCGGCGGGCGTTGCGCGTGGTGGGGCGCGGCGACTGACGCGGTGTCGGAACATCCCGCTTGGCAGGTGTCTTGTACAGAGAGCTTACATCCAGAGTTGCGTAGAGTTTCACGGACGCTCTTCCGTTGGTGGCCAACCATGCACGCTCGGGGTACAGTAGATTTTGCAACCGACCGGCTTTACAAGGCACCGCCAACAACAACCGCAATCTCTGAGTGGCACTGTTTGCAAACTTCACGGCAACTCTGTGTCATGTTCACGACCGACAGCACCAGCCAAGATTATTTGCTAGATATGTCCCTTGCATGTTGCCGCGGTGCGATCCAACGGTCACACTGCATCTCCTTAGGAGAGACAGCCCATGCTTGGCCGTATCGACACCAAACTCGCGGAGCTCGGCATCGCGCTGCCGCGCCCCATGCCGCCCATCGCCAACTATGTGCCCTATGTCGTTACCGGCAACCTCGTGGTGATCTCTGGCCAGGTTCCAGCCATCGACGGCAAGGTTGCGGTCACCGGCAAGCTAAGCTGGGGCGTTTCGATTGAGCGCGGCAAGGAAGCCGCGCGGCTCTGCTTCATCAACGTGCTCGGTCATCTGAAAGCCGCGTGCGGCGGCGATCTCGATCGAGTGCGTCGCGTGGTGCGGCTGGGTGGCTTCATCGCTGCGCCGCCGGAGTTTACCGACCATGCGCTGGTGATGAACGGCGCATCAGACCTCGCGGTCGCGGTGTTCGGCGAGGCCGGCCGCCATGCGCGCACCACCGTCGGCGTGCCCGCGCTGCCGGCCGATGCCGCTGTGGAAGTTGAAGGTATGTTCGAGATCGACTGGTAAAGTCAGTCGGGCCGCTCGGTCGTCGGGTCGATCATCTTGCGCACCTCGGTGATCTGCGTCGCCGGAAAGCCGCTGATCTCGGCGTGCTTCCGAATGATCGCCTCGTCCTTGGCCAGATAAACGCAGAAGGTCTTATCCGCCGCGACGTAGCTCTCCACCCACTGAATGTCGGGGCCGAGCTGGTTCAGCACTTCGTTCGACTTCGCGGCGGCGCCGCGCAATTGTTCGCGCTCGAGCGAGCCGACCTGCGGAATGTCGCGCTCGATGATGAATTTACGCAGTGCCATGGCATCCTCCGGCTGTTACGTTTCTATGGCGGTGGACCGCAGGTCAGGCGGCGAGGAAAACCCCTGACAAGAGCGGCAAACCCCCTTACGTTTGCCATATGCCCGACGGTTCCGTCACCCTCACGCTCACTTTGCATCGTTCCATCGGCGAAATCCAGGCCGCCGAATGGGACTCCTGCGCTGGCGCTGGCAACCCCTTCGTCAGCCACGCGTTCCTGTCTGCCTTGGAAGACAGTGGCTCGGCCAGCGCCCGCACCGGTTGGCTCCCGCAGCACGCAGTGCTGCGCACCGAAGGTGGCATGGTGGTCGCGGTCGCACCGATGTACGCCAAGAGCCATAGCTACGGCGAATACGTGTTCGACCACGGCTGGGCGCATGCACTGGAGCGCGGCGGTGGCAATTACTATCCGAAGCTGCAGGTGGCGGCGCCGTTCAGCCCAGTGCCAGGCCCGCGCCTGCTGCGCCGGCCGGATTGCGGGGTGCCGGTCGCGACGCTGGCAACGGCGTTGGAGCAAGCATGTCAGTCGCTCGACGTGTCGTCGGTGCACGTGACGTTCTGTGAGGAACAGGAATGGCGCGAGCTGGGCGAGGCCGGCTGGTTGCAGCGCCTCGGTATGCAGTTCCATTGGGAAAACGAAGGCTACACCACGTTTGAGGATTTCCTCGGCGCGCTGTCGTCACGCAAACGCAAGGTGCTGCGGCGTGAGCGGCGCGACGCCAACGCCGCGGGCCTGACGTTCCAAGCGCTGAACGGCACCGATTTGAAGGAATCACACTGGGACGCGTTCTACCGCTTCTATCGTTCCACAGTCGATCGCAAGTGGGGATCGGCGTATTTGACGCGGCAGTTCTTTTCACTGCTGAGCGACCGGCTGGGTGATCGCGTCGTGTTGATGTTGGCTGAGCATAACGGCAAGGCGGTTGCCGGCGCGCTCAATCTCGCGGGAGACGAGGCGCTTTATGGCCGCAACTGGGGCTGCCGCGGCGACTGGCCGTTCTTGCATTTCGAGCTTTGCTACTATCGTGCGATCGACTGGGCGATCACGCATGGGCTGAAGCGCGTGGAGGCCGGCGCGCAGGGGCGGCACAAGATTCAGCGCGGCTATCTGCCGCGGGCGACGTTTTCCGCACACTGGATCGCACATTCCGGGTTGCGACGCGCCATTGCGAATTTCCTGGAAGAAGAAAGACCGGCGATCCGCGCTGACATGGCCGCGCTGGCGGAGCAATCGCCTTTCCGGAAGGGGGACGACGGCGAGTAAGCACGTTCCGGCGCACCGTCGTCGGCGACAATGATGCGTCCTTCGGCTTTCAGTGAATCAATAGGCTCACGAAGGGTCCAAAAGTCACCAAAAGATGCGATCCTCTTTTCGGGGACCTTCGGCGCGTCGTGTTTGTGGGAACCGAACGGAATGCTCGGACATCACGTCATCATGTCCATGCGTCTCACGCCGCAAGCCGACGACCTGTCATCGCTTCCAGCACCCGCAGTGGCGATCGCTCCGGATGCAACATCGCCACTATCGGCAGATGGAAGGTTTGCTCCAGTGCGCAATGCCCCGCCAGAGCGGCATGCACCACCTGGTCAGTGAAACAGATCCAGGTCGTTCCCGGCAGGAAACTGACAGCGGCCCGCGGCGCATGCTCCTGGTAGCCCGCATCGAACTTCCCTGCGTCGTGCATACCCAGCATGATGTGGTCGTACTGTGCTCGCCGTCCCTTCGTCAGCCCGAGACGCTGTAGCAGCCATGCACTTCCCGGCACCGGCGGCTTCACGTGCGGCAGGAGCGTCCGCGCGTAATCGACGAACTGCTCGCCCACCAGCCACTCACGAGCGGCGCCGTCTGGCGCGACATTGCAGAACACGCGCAAAATGCGGCGACCGGCCAGCGGCCTTGTCGGGAATGCGTCGACATGCAGCCGCCGGTCGTCGCGGCGGGGTGAATACACCCGCCCTTCGATCTCGGCCGGGCGGAAACTGGTGCGCGCACGTTCAAGCTGCGCGGCATAGTGCGGCAGCAGATCCGTCAGTAGCGCCAGTGAAGCATCGGCGAAGCGTTGCATCATGCCCGCCAGAGCCGCTGCATCGGTGGCTGATGCGGCGGTGTTGCTCAACCGGTGCGCCTGGGGATCCAGGCTGACATTTTTCCCATGCTCGCCCAGCGTCGTCGGGTCGAGCAGCCGCGTCTCGCCCGGCGCGATCGCGAACGACAGGCCGGGGAGGACCAACACTTTGCCGCTTTCCAGTGCCTCGACCGCGCGCGCTTCGATCGCGGGGTCGAACGGCCCGGACCAAGCAGTAACCGGCAGTCGTTCGAGCACCTTGTCCACTGTCATTCGTGCGCCAGGACCCAGTCGTTGATGAAGCTGGCGAGACCGTTCGCGTGAAAGTCCCGCCGCAGTGCGGATTCATCGTAGTCCTCTCGCACCCAGTCGAGGAAGGGTTTGCGGCCTTCGCCCTCGCGCTGCCAACGCAGGAAGAACGCATCGAGGATGCCGGTCTTCGCCGCGCGGATGTGGCCGAAGCGCCAGGAGAGCTGGCGCAGCGCCTCGCGCGCCGTGCCGCCCTGGAAGAGGATGTAGAGGCCGGCGGCCAGGCCGGCGCGGTCGGCGCCCGACTTGCAATGCAGCAGGGCAGGGCCGCGCATCGTCTGGTAAATTTGGTGCAGCCGCAGGATGCGCTCGCGCTGCGGCGCGCCGCGGCTTTCCAGCGCCATGTCGATGAAGTCGAGGCCCAGCCGCGCGGCTGCGTCACGCGACAACGCGTCGGAGCCGTTATTGGCCTGGCCGCGCAAGTTGATCAGGGTCTTGAGCCCCAGACGGTGGGTCAGGGTCTCCAGCCGTGCAGGGGTTGGGTGGTTGCAGCGGTACAGCCGGTCAGGTGCGACTGCGGCGAAATTGGTCCAGCACAGGCGGAACACGGCGTGATCAACGAACAACGCGTCCGCCCACGCGAGCATCCGCCCGCGGGCGGTGCCGACATCGCCGCGAAAGATGGTATCCATGAACGTTAAGTAACCAATCCCGGGAAGCCTCTTCACCATAATGGGGGCGGAAGCAACCGTGGCACAAGCTTCCCCCTTGCGGACCTGGGCCGCGAAGCGGACGAAGCTCCGCGGACGTGTACCTCCCTGTGCGTGGCGCAAAATGAGAAAGATCTTGCACCGGGGATTGCGCGGCGTCGCTCTCGATGACCGAATGGCACAACCATGGACATAGAGGCGCCCACCGCACCCTGGCTCGGCCGCTCCATTCCCCGCGTCGAGGATGCCGCCCTGCTTACCGGCCGTGGCCGGTTCTTCGACGACGTGGCCGCGCCTCCCGGCACGCTGCACGCGGCGATCCTCCGCTCGCCACATGCCCACGCCACGATCGCCGCGATCGACACCAGCCGCGTGGGAGCGCTGCCGGGTGTCGCCGCCGTCCTGACCGGCACCGACATTGGGCGCCTGACCAGCAGCCTGGTTGTCGGCCTCCGTGCCCCGATCGAGTGCTGGCCGATCGCCATCGACCGCGTCCGTTACGTGGGCGAGCCGGTCGCGGTCGCCGTCGCGTCCGACCGCTATCTGGCGGAGGATGCGCTGGACCTGATTGACGTGCGCTACGAACCGTTGCCTGCCGTCGTCGATCCGCTGGTTGGGTTGCGGCCAGACGCGCCGGTGCTGCACCCAGGCCTTCGTGGCAACCTCGCGAGCGACCGCAGCTTTCGCTATGGCAATCCCGAGGACGCGTTTGCCGCCGCGCCGCACCGCATTGGCATCACCGTCGCTTACCCCCGTAATGCCTGCACACCCATCGAGACCTACGGCGTGCTCGCCGAATACGACCCCATCGCCGAGGCCTATGATGTGCTGGCCAATTTCCAGGGGCCGTTCAGCCTGCATGCGGTGATGGCGCGCGCCCTGCGCGTACCCGGCAACCGGTTGCGTCTGCGCACGCCGCCCGATTCCGGCGGCAGCTTCGGCGTCAAGCAGGCGGTATTCCCCTACGTCGTACTAATCGCGGCCGCGGCCCGCGCGGCCGACCGGCCGGTGAAATGGGTGGAGGACCGGCTCGAACACCTCGCCGGCTCGGTGTGCGCCACCAACCGCGTGACCACGCTCACTGCCGCAGTGGAGGCGGACGGGCGGATCACCGCGCTCGATTGGGATCAAGTCGAGGATGTCGGCGCCCATTTGCGCGCGCCCGAACCGGCGACGCTCTACCGTATGCATGGCAATATGACCGGCGCCTACGACATTCGGAACCTGGCGATCCGCAATCGCGTGGTGCTGACCAATAAGCTGCCCACCGGACTCAACCGAGGCTTCGGCGGCCCGCAGGTGTATTTCGCGCTGGAGCGGCTGGTGCAGCGCATCGGGGTTGCGCTGCACCTTGATGCGTTGGATGTGATCCGCCGCAACCTCGTGCCCGCGGATCGTTTCCCCTACCGCACCGCCTCTGGTGCCCTGCTGGACTCGGGCGACTATGCCACAGCGCTGGAGGAGGCGCTGCGCGACGGCGGTCATGCCGAGCTACGGCGCCGTCGCGCCGCGGCTCGTGCGCAGGGACGGCTCTACGGCATCGGCTACGCCGCCGTGGTCGAGCCGAGC
>JASHVB010000541.1 GCA_030039695.1 Acetobacteraceae bacterium | reverse complement strand
CTGAAGATAGTAAGTCATCTCGACATCTCCTCGGGTTCGTAGTCTGTGAGGTTGCCCGGATGGGGCGCCTCCTGTTTCAGCACGGCTCGTTCGAACAGGCGGCGACTGGTGTTACAGGGGGGTGGACACGGCGACCGTGCCGCCCAGCACGGCGAAAGCGGGCGCGAAACCAAGGGCAAGTTGCTCCTTGAGAGTGCTCCCGTTTCAAACGTTGCTTCAATGTAGAGTGCAATGTTGCGTTCGCTGTGTGAGCTATCTCACACAGCACGATGCAAAATATGATGCCGTCGCAGCCACCCCACGAGAACACGCTTGGTGGCCCGCGCGACACGCCGATCCCGCGTCGCACATGCGGCTCGGTGCGCCACTCGGTCATTCCCCAGCGGTAGTTGGCGGTGTCGGCAGCCCGTGTGCGCAGCACAGAGCCGCTCTAGTAACTCGACGGCATTGGTGCCACTGTGGCGTGACATTGATCCCCTGCCTTCGTTTCTACGACCATGTCCCGATGCTGCTTATGTCTGGCCAGGTCGCGATACAGTCACGCCGCTGCACCACGACGAGACCAATAATCTGATGTGTCAGGCCTCTTCGACCCGGATCAGCGGGACAGACTTGATAACTACGTCGGCATGCGTAGCCGTTTGGGGTGGGTCACGGACGCGATGGTCGCAGAACATGGACTGACGGTCCGCGCCGTCTGGCTCCTGCGCTGTTCCCGCCGATCGGTTGGTGGCATTGCCTCAAAGCTATCGGTGTCGCGATGACGTTCGTTGATACAGATTTCCTCTGGCAAAACTTTTGGTGTCGCGTCTCGGATTGAGGCGGTCCACCGAAGGATTTGGCAGAATTTCCGGGGGAGTGGAAAAACCCCTGGTCTTGCCACCTTTACCGTGGACGGTTGGCCGGTGCAGTCCGGGGGTTCCGTTAGCGTTCACGCCAGACCGCAATTCGTTAATTGCGTGATCATAGCGCGCAATTGTCGCGCCACCTCGACGTCGAAGCTACTGCGGATCGGCAAAGGCCGACCCATCGGCTTACCCAATTGGCCAGGCGCATGGGCCGAGGGGACGCGGTCCGATAGTTGACTACGCAAATATACTTCAGCCGAGCCGGTTCACGAGGATCGCCCGCATGTGGAATGCGGCTTGCTCCGCGGAGTACCGCTTCTCCGGCGCGATCGGGCAAGCTCGACGCGCGGCACATGCCATCGCCCGACATTCCTCGCCGGCGCCTTGAAGGTGTTGCCGGCAGGCAGCGTAGTTGTAGGAGGCGCCCGGCGCGAAGGCGGAGACCGGGCAGGCAGAAAGGCACGGCCGCTCCAAGCACGGGTCGCAGGGATTGGGGCCATCTTCGTGCGGGCCGAGCTCAAACCATTGTCGAAGCCCAAGTGCTCCGCGGTAGGAATGCCACAAGCCCCATCTCGGATGAATGAGCAAACCCAAGGGCGAGCGATAGACCGGCTCGGCTCTCAGCGCCCAGCGCTGGAAATCAAGCCAGGGAGGCCCACCGAATGGATAGAAGGCCGAGCCGTCGAGATCAGCCGCGATTTGATCGATCAGCCGCTTGGACCATCGGTTGAGCGGATCGGGAATACCGTCATTGGCCTCTTTCGAAGCCGCGAACACTGGCCACTGGTCACCGCCTGTCCAACCCAGCAACACAACCGTTAGCGCCGGCGCTCCGTCCGAGAGCACGGGCACTCCGTCTTCCGGAACCGGATGAAAGGCACCGCGGAGCGCGAACCCCAGTTGTGCCACATCGCCCGTCAATGTTTCCCACGTCGCGCGCACCAGGGTTCTCCGGCTCAATTGGCGTGCACAGGCCCTCCACATAGACTGGGGTTGCGCGGGAAAATAGGCGAGCCCGACTGGTCTCGGTCGACCCTACGGGATAGATTGTGCGGACGCGATGGACCGGATCGACCGGACCCAGCCCGTTACATCGGTTCGAGGTATGGCACACCGTATTCTCGAGAGAGGACTTCTAAATGGCTTATTTCGCTGGCGCGGTCATCCGCCAATCGTGGTTCCTTCCCGTCGTGCTTGTGACGATTTCTGCCGTCATTAGCTGGGAGTTTGCCTGCATCACGCCCTTTGTCGCCTTTGCGGTAGCAACGGGGTATACGCTCTCTACGAGAGCGGCTCTGCTCACTGTGGCAGCAATCTGGCTTGTGAACCAGGCGACTGGCTTCGTCGTGCTTGGATACCCTTGGACCGTCGATACCATCTTGTGGGGCTTCGCGATCGGCGCGGCGGCTTTGCTGGCGGCAGCTCTCGCCAGCGCAGTAATGCGACTCGGGCTTCGCAACGTCGCCGCCGCCGTCGGGGCAGCTTTTGTGTTGGCGTTTGGCGCCTACGAAGGCGGGTTATTTTTGGTGACCTTTGTGCTTGGCGGCGCAGGCGCATTCACAAGGGCAATCGTCGCCCATGTTACGCTGCTGAACCTTGGATGGACCGTGGCCCTCGTCGGGACGCATGAGATTTTGCGGTATAGTGGGGCGATTCCCGCGCAGCGCCCCCGTGGTTCTTTCGCACACTTCCCCGTCTTGACGCGGAGCGGCAAGGTTTCGTCCGGGCCGGCATAGCGCCAACGCGACTGCCACATCCTGTTAATCGACGTACCGATCGCGCCTAGAGTGGCCGTAGGACAATGAAACTCCTGTTGGTTCGACACCCCACGCCCAATGTCGATACGGGGATCTGCTACGGTCACCTGGATGTGCCGCTGCGTTCAGATACCGGGCCGGCGATTGTCGCAATCGCCGAAGCCGCGTGCCGCCACCGCGTAGCGATGGTCTGGAGCAGCCCGGCGACACGTTGTCTGATCCCGGCACAGGCGGCAGCAACCTCAGCACAGGCACGACTGCGAGTAGACAATCGGCTGAAGGAACTGAACTTCGGTCGATGGGAGGGAGCGCGCTGGACTGATATTGGACCGTCGGCACTCGATTGCTGGGCAGCCGATCCGTCTGGCTTCGCCCCGCCGGGCGGAGAATCCGGCGAGGCGCTTCTCTCCCGGGTGAGGGACCTACTGCAGACCCTTATTCAGGAGGCCGTTGACTGTACTGTGATATCACATGGTGGGCCACTAAAAATCCTGCGTGCGCTGGCGTGCGGCGTGACGCCTGACCTTCTGGCAGATCCTCCAGCGTTCGGCGCAATGGTAACAGTCAATGTCAATAAGCAAACCGGCGATTAAACTGATTGCTATGCCTTCGGTGATCACAAGGCTTGCCCTGAGGATGTTGCCCACGAGCCACCAACCTGGCGTTGCGTGTCTCGCTGCCCCTAATTGGATTCTGGCGGGATTTGTGTGCAGGTCGGAGTGTGGCGAGTTCGATCGGAGAACCGAGATGGCAACAGGGTGACTGGTGCCGGAGACGGGCGGCTTGCGTGTAGGGGCCATCCGGTGGGCTGGAGGCGGTCTGGTCATCGAGGTCGAGCCTCGTGAACCGCGGCAATGTCCCCGTTTTGTGGCATGCGGGTATTCGGGGGCTGCAGAAGGATTTGGCCGCTGTTCCGAACGCATTGGCGAGGAAATGGTCGAGTGGCCAAGTCGAACGACAGATTAACCGACTCAAGACTCTGAAGCGAGCGATGTATGGCCGCGTCAGTGTCGAAATTCTTCGCACCAGACCACTTCCGTTGCCACACTTCTGAAGGCACACAAATCACGCCAGAACCGCTTATTCTGCAACAGATCGGGCGGCATTGTGCCCCTTATGCGCGATAAACTGCTTCTGGTGTTTCATCAAAGGCTTGCGCATGGAGGTTAGCTTCGGGACTCGAGTCGGGCCACGAACTCGTTGGCCCCGACGCTGGATGCCATGATGTAACCAACATGAAAATTGACCCTTGTTTGCGACGTGCTGATTTAGGGTCAGCGCGACACGCAACGAGCGGCCCGCGGCGGCTGCCAACGTCGCTCCGTCAGTATCATTGGCTTGCCAATCCCGGTTCTGCACCGTGCGGCCGGAACAGTCCCCTCTCCGAACCGCAGTCGGGACAGCGCCAGTCGGCGGGCAGATCGGCCAGGCACGTGCCAGCTGCGGCACCGGTCGCCGGCGCACCCTGCGCTTCGTCGTAGATGTAGTAACAGCCGCGGCAGATGAAGGTTCGAGCGCCAGCTGGCATACCTGCGTTCTTCGGCGCTGAGGCGCGCGGCGCGACACCCCCCGGCCGTTGCAGCGTGTCACCCACCGACAGATCGGCGTCGGTACGTGCCACCAGGTACACGCCGAGGTCTTTGTGGCCGAACGCCTTGCGCAGCGAGGCCGGAATATCGCGGTCGCGTCGCCCGGTGGCCGGATTGACATTGGTTGCCCCGCAACGGCCGTTGCGGCGATCGACCCAAAACACTGCCTCGCCCAGCCGGATATCATTGCCGATCCAATCGAATTCCTCCCACGGCGCAGCGCCGTCGATGTAGATGTTGGCGCGGAACCGCAGCGGGTCGATGGAAAAGCCCCACAGAGCCTCGAGGCTGCGCACGGTCGCGAGGTTGATCAGCGACACCACGTTGTCAGGCTTGTCCATGAAATGGCCGTCCCGAGCCCGCACCAGGGTCGGCGGTGCCGCCAGGCTCGGCGCTAGCCGATGGAAGAACGCTTCGACCCGCGCCCGTCCATTGGCATCCGCGAGGTCAGCGGCCAGCACCGGACGCTCGCCGTCCAGGACGGTCAGTTGCAGCGTCGCCTCATCGAGACGGGTGCGCACGCGGGCCAAGCCCTCGTCCAGCATGAGCATGACGAAGAGGCCTTTCTTCGCCCATTTGGGTTCCCCGACGTTCATCGCAGTGCCCGGGCGTGCCAAGGCGAAGACGCGGTCGAATGGAAAAGGCTGCCCGGCTCGGACCCTAACCGTCTCGATCGGCTGCGGACTCAGGCCCTTGACCGGGTACTTGTAAAGTCCGGTGATCACTGGCATCGGCGCGCTGGCTCCCTCCCCCGTCGTCACACGGGAGTCTGCCCGGCGCGGCGGCGGCGGCGGGAGAGCCGGTTTCTGGCGAAACCATGGAGCCGGTTTGCCCGCCCGCCGGGCAACTGACCCCGTCGCGGCGCGGGACACGCTCGGCCGCAAGGCGAGCAAATCGCCGTATTCGATGCGGTGCCCGTCCAGAGCATCGTCCACAGCGTCGGACAGCCGCGCGATGCCTTGTTCGATCTGCTTTGGGGCCAGGCCGGCATAGCCGAGCATGATGCCGCGCCGCGACAGCACTCCCGCCGAGGGGTCGCACACATTGCCTGACGGCAGCGAATACACCCCCACACGGGCCCGCCGGCCCAGCGCCTCCACGGTCGCCGCATCGGGCACGCCGGCGGGCAGATGCCAGAATAAATGCATACCGCCGATATCGCCGCTGATCTCAACGTCCCCGAAATGCCGTTGCAGGGCGGCCAGCAGTTGGTCGCGCCGCTCGCGATAGGCTGTGCGCATGCGCAGGGTGTGAGAGACGAAGCTGCCGTTGCGAATGAACTCCCCCATCGCCGCTTGCTCCAGCCACGGGCTGCCACTGTTCAGCAAAGCCTTGGCCGCGCGCGCCGCGTCGACCAGCGACGGCGGTACAACCATGTAGCCAAGGCGCAAGCCGGCCCCGAGCGACTGGGAGAACGTGCCGAGATGGATCGTGCATTCCGGAGCGTCGGCGGCCAGCGCCGGGGCGGCCACGCCCTCGTAGCGGAAATCCGCGCCGCAATCGTCTTCCACGATCACGCACCCCGTACGCCGCGCCCATCGGACGACCTGCTCTGCCCGAACCGGCGAGAGCACATGCCCGGTCGGGTATTGGTGCGCCGGGGTCAGGTATAGCAGTGCGACCGGGGGCGAGGGCAGTTCGGCAGGGAACAATCCCTCTTCATCCACCGGCACGCCGGTCAGTTCTGCGCCAGCGGCCTCGAACGCCGCCGCCGCGGGGCGATAGCCAGGCATTTCCATCGCTGCGACCGACCCCGGGCGTAGCAGCAGCCGCGCCGCGAGCGCGATCCCCTCGGCGGTGCCGCTGGTGATCACGACCTGGCCCGGCTCCGCGACGATACCGCGCGCCGACGCGACGTGAGTGGCGACCGCCGACCGCAGCGCGACAAGCCCGAATGGGTCGACGGGCTGCGCTAGGCCGGCGGCGGCCCCCTGGGCCAAGCAGCCGCGCAAGAGCCGGCACCAAGCTTTCAACGGGAACAATGTCGGGTCGGGTCGGCCGGGGGCGAAATCGAAGGAAAGCCGGTTGCGGATGGGCGCCTGACCAACCCCGACGCCGCTGGCATGCAAGCGCGCGGTGAGCGGTGGGGGTGCGAACGCTGCCCCATCGCGGTGGCGCGCGATCGCTTTACCAAGCACTGAGGGTACCGCGGCTGGGCGCGGATCGAGCGGCGGCAGTGTCGCGAAAATGCCCGACGCCGGGCGGGATTCGGCGTAGCACTCCACAAGCAGCGTCTCGTAGGCGCGCACCACGGTATTGCGCGCGATGCCCAACTGTTCCGAGAGCCGCCGCGAGGACGGGAGGCGTGCACCCGGGGTGATGCGTCCGAGGCGAATAGCGTCACGCACTTGGCCCACAATCTGGGCGGTCAGCGTCTGTGGTTGTGCCCGGTCCAGCAGCAGACTGATCTGTATTTGCACAGCAACACTCCGGCTTGCCGCGGATTTCCGCCAGTGGAAGGGTGGGGCCAGTTCCGCGTTATCACGGTTGGCACGTCGCCTGCGAGGCAAAACGCCGGCTTTCCAGGATCAGGCACGCACCAACTGGACTCATCTCGTTCTCAAGGACTGGCTCCCTCGCCCTGGTGTGTGCGGAGCGAGTCGCCCTTCATTTGAGCAGAACCGGCCGAACTGTGGGAAGAGCGCCTGCGAAAAAGGCATTGATGGGACGCGCCGGCCCCGCCGGCACGGGTTAGGCGGTGCGTGCTGGCTCCATGCCATTTCCAGGGGGTGGCTCTCTGGGCTGGACGCCACACCCCGGCAAGCTGCGCGGTACGGGAGGTCCGAGGGCAGGCAACGGCACCCCCGTCTTGCCCGGTCCGCGGATGCCTGGACAGGCGTCAACACGTCAGAGGAGCCCTCCGATGAGACTCACGCGTCGTTCCTGGCTGCGTACCGCCGCAGCGCTTCCGCTGGGCGGCGGTCTTGGACTGCGGCCTGCGCGCGCAACCCCCGCGCCGATCAAGGTCGGAATTCTGCACTCGCTGTCTGGCACCATGGCCATCAGCGAGACCATCCTGAAGGACCTGATGCTGATGGAAATCGCTGAGCAGAACGCGCGCGGCGGCGTGTTGGGGCGGCAAATCCAGCCGATCGTGGTCGATCCCGCATCGAACTGGCCTCTGTTCGCTGAGAAGGCACGCCAGTTGCTGGCCGTAGACAAGGTCTCGGCGGTATTCGGCTGTTGGACCTCGGTCTCACGCAAGTCCGTGCTGCCGGTGTTCGAGGAGCTGAACGGCTTGCTCTATTATCCGCTGGAATACGAAGGCGAAGAGCAATCGAGGAACGTTTTCTATGGCAGCTCGGTGCCCAACAACAAGGCGGTCCCAGTGCTGAAGTGGCTGATGAGCCCCGCCGGCGGCTCGGTGAAGCGCTTTGTGTTGGAAGGCACCGACTACGTATATCCGCGCACCTCCAACGCAATCATGCGCGGATTCCTGAAGTCGGTTGGCGTCGCCGACGAGGATATCCTGGAGAACTATACGCCGTTCGCGTTCTCCGACTGGCAGACCGAAGTCGCCAGGATCAAGAACTTCGGCTCTGCCGGCAAGAAGACCGCGGTGGTGTCCACCATCAACGGCGACGCCAACGTGCCATTCTACAAGGAACTGGGCAATCAGGGCATCAA
>JASHVB010000540.1 GCA_030039695.1 Acetobacteraceae bacterium | reverse complement strand
CGAAGAAGTACGCGGCGCATGACGAGGCGAATCTGTGCAAGGTCGGCGATGTGGTGCGCATCGAGGAATGCCGGCCGATCAGCAAACGCAAGACCTGGCTGGTGATCGAGCGCAACGGCGAGGCGCTCGGCACCAAGGCTGAAGGAGCCGCGGCATGATCGGTGTAGAGACCAATCTGGAAGTGGCCGACAACTCCGGCGCGCGCCGCGTGCAATGCATCAAGGTGCTGGGCGGCTCGAAGCGTAAGACGGCGTCGGTCGGCGATGTGATTGTCGTGTCGGTGAAAGAGGCGATACCGCGCGGCAAGGTGAAGAAGGGCGACGTGCACCAGGCAGTGATCGTGCGCACGGCCTTCCCCGTGCGTCGGCCCGACGGCAGCGCGATCCGCTTCGACCGCAACGCGGCCGTGTTGATCAACAAGCAGCAAGAGCCGATCGGGACGCGCATTTTCGGCCCTGTCGTTCGCGAACTGCGCGGGCGCCGGTTCACCAAGATCATGTCGCTGGCGCCGGAGGTGCTGTGATCATGGCTGCGCGTATCCGCAAGGGCGACACGGTGGAAGTGATCACCGGCGTCAACAAGGGAATTCGCGGCGAGGTGCTGCGCGTGTTCCCCCGGGCCGACCGCGCGCTGGTGCAGGGCGTGAATATGGTCACGCGCCACGTCAAGCAGACCCGTATGGGCCAGGAGGCAGGGCTGATCCGGCGCGAGGCGTCGATCCATCTGTCGAATCTGATGCTGGTCGATCCGAAGAGCGAAAAGCCGACCAAGGTCGGGTTCCGCTTCATCGGCGAGGGTGAGCAGCGTCGCAAGGTTCGCTTCGCCAAGGCGAGCGGCGAAGTGATCGAGACCTGAGAGGCACAGCATGAGCGGAAGCAAGACAGGCTCGAAGAAGTCGGCCGCGAAGGCGCCGGCGAGGGGCAAGGCAGCGGCGCCAGCGCCGAAGGGTCAGGCGCGCGGCGGCCGCGGCGCGGCGGAAGCGACGCCGACACGTGGCGTCGATGCGCCTCCGGGCGTCGCGGAGGTCGCGGCCTCGCCGGCCGAGATGCCGCGGCTGCAACGGCGGTATGTCGAGGAGATCCGGACAAAGCTGCAGCAGGAGTTCAATTATAAGAACCCGATGCAGGTGCCGCGGCTAGAGAAGATCGTTATTAACATGGGCGTCGGCGAGGCCACGGGCGACCAGAAGAAGCTGGACAACGCGGTTGTCGAGCTGACGCTGATCAGCGGCCAGAAGCCGGTGAAGACGCTGGCGAAGAAGGCGATCGCCGGTTTCAAAATCCGCAAGGGCCTGCCGATCGGCTGCAAGGTCACGCTGCGCAAGGCGCGGATGTACGAGTTCATGGACCGGCTGATCACCATCGCCTTGCCGCGCGTGCGTGACTTCCGTGGCTTTGCCGGCAAGGGCTTTGACGGGCGGGGCAATTTCGCGATGGGGCTGCGCGAGCAATTGGTGTTCCCCGAGATCAACTACGATCGGGTGGACGACACGCGCGGGATGGATATCCAGTTCGTCACTACGGCACGCACGGACGCGGAAGCGAGGGCACTGCTGAAAGCCTTCGATCTGCCGTTCGCAAACTGAGTTTTGGGAAAACCGTCGGATCGGTTCCGACAGGTTCCGGAGGTAAAGAGAGACAGGATGGCCAAAACGTCTCAGGTCAACCGGAATGCGATGCGCGAGCACAAGGCGCTGCGCGACAAAGCGAAACGCGACGCGCTGCGCAAGATCGTGCATGACCGCTCACTGCCGGTCGAGGATCGCTTTACGGCGACGCTGAAGCTGGCGCAGTTGCCGCGCAACGGCGCGGCGGTGCGCGTGCGCCTGCGCTGTGAGCTGACCGGCCGTTCGCGCGGCAATTATCGCAAGTTCAAGCTGTGCCGCATCAAGCTGCGCGAGCTGGCGAGCGAGGGGCAGATTCCCGGGATGGTCAAGGCGAGCTGGTAAGGGGACACGGCGATGATGTTATCCGATCCCCTGGGGGATATGCTGACACGGATCCGCAACGCACAGCGCGCGCGTCACTCGACGTGCGTGGCGCCGGCGTCGAAGCTGCGGGCCAACGTCTTGGACGTGCTGAGGCGTGAAGGCTTCATCCGCGGCTTCGCGGCTGAAGAGCTGCGACCTGGGGTTTCGCAGCTTCGCATCGAGCTGAAGTACAACGAGGGTGAGCCGGTGATCAAAGAAATCCACCGGGTCTCCAAGCCGGGCCGGCGCGTGTATTCGAAGATCAAGGAGCTGCCGCGGGTCTATGCCGGCCTCGGCGTCTCCATCCTGTCCACGCCGCGAGGCGTGTTGAGCGATGCCGAGGCTCGCGCCGCCAATGTCGGCGGCGAAGTCCTCTGCCGCGTGTTCTGACGGAGAGGCGAGCGATGTCGCGCGTCGGCAAATATCCGGTGGAGCTGCCGCAGGGCGTGCAGGTGGCGATTGCCGGCAACATCCTGTCTGCCAAGGGGCGGCTGGGCGAGCTGAAAATGCCGTTGTCGGAGCTGGTGGAAACCAAAATCGAAGGCAACAAGGTGGTTGTCGCGCCGAAGAGCGAGGAGCGGCAGTCGCGCAGGATGTGGGGTACCACGCGGGCGCTGATAGCCTGTATGGTGCACGGCGTCTCGCAGGGTTATTCGAAGTCGATGGAGATCACCGGCACCGGCTATCGCGCCGCGGTCGCCGGCAAGAATCTGGAGCTGAACCTCGGTTTTTCGCATCCGGTGGTGTTCCCGATCCCGGATGGGATCAAGGTAACCTGCGAGCGGCCAACCGCGATCAAGGTGGAAGGCGTCGACAAACGCCTGGTCGGCCAAGTCGCGGCGGAAATCCGCGGCTTCCGTCCGCCCGAGCCATACAAGGGCAAAGGCGTGCGTTACGCTGACGAACAGATCCGGCGCAAGGAAGGCAAGAAGAAGTAATATGAGCGCGTTGCAGGACATGCGGGAGCGTCGGCGTCAGCGTCTGCGTTTCCAGTTGCGCCGCAAGTCGAGCGGACGGCCACGCCTGTCGGTGTTCCGCTCGGGCAAGAACATCTATGCGCAGGTGATTGACGACAGCCAGGGCCGCACGATCGCGGCGGCGTCGACGCTCGACAAGGCGTTGCGCGCCATGCTGAAGACCGGCGCCGACAAGGCGGCCGCGGCCGCGGTCGGCAAGCTGGTGGCCGAGCGCGCATTGGCAGCTGGCATCAAGGACGTGGTGTTCGACCGCGGGTCTTATCTGTACCACGGCCGCGTTAAGGCGCTGGCCGACGCCGCCCGGGAAGGCGGGCTCGCGTTCTGAGGAGATACAAACGTGGCACGTGAACCAAGGGAAGGCGGGCGGTCGCGCGATCGGGAACGCGAGCGCGAACGCGACGCCGATGACGGCCTGATCGACAAGCTCGTCACCATCAACCGTGTCGCCAAGGTGGTGAAGGGCGGGCGCCGCTTCGCGTTCGCCGCCCTTGTCGTTGCCGGCGACCAAAAGGGCCGCGTCGGCTGGGGTCACGGCAAGGCGCGCGAGGTGCCGGAGGCGATCCGCAAGGCGACAGAGCGTGCCAAGCGCGGCATGATCCGCGTGCCGATGAAAGAGGGCCGCACGCTGCACCATGACGTGGAGGGCCGCTTCGGCGCCGGGAAGGTGGTGCTGCGCACCGCGGTGGCCGGCACCGGCATCATCGCCGGCGGTCCGCTGCGCGCGGTATTCGAGACCCTGGGCATCGGCGATGTGGTTGCCAAGAGCCTCGGCAGCCGCAATCCGCACAACATGGTTAAGGCGACGTTCGACGCGCTGCATCGCTGCGCCTCACCGCGCTCGGTTGCGACGCGGCGCGGCAAGAAGGTCGCCGAGTTGTTCCAGCGTCGCGACGCCGCGCCGGCCCAGCCGGAGGAGGGCGCCAGTGCCTAAGGTACGCGTGACGCAGACCGCGTCTCCAGCCGGCCGCAAGCCGGGGCAGAAGGAGACGCTGATCGGCCTCGGGCTGAACAAGATGCAGCGGACACGCGAGCTGGTCGATACGCCCGCGATACGCGGCATGATCCGCAAGGTGGCCCACCTGGTGAAGGTGGAGGAGCTGTCCTGACATGAAGCTCAATGAACTGCGCGACAATCCGGGCGCGCGGCTGAAGTCGAAACGGCTCGGCCGGGGGATTGGGTCGGGCAAAGGCAAGACATCCGGCAAGGGCGTGAAGGGCCAGTTGGCCCGCACCGGCGTCGCGATCAACGGCTTCGAGGGCGGGCAGATGCCGATCTACCGCCGCCTGCCGAAACGCGGGTTCAGAAACCTGTTCCGCAAGGAGTACACGCCGCTGAACCTCGGCGCGCTGGAGGCGGCGATCGCGGCCGGCAAGATCGACGCCGGCAGGGAGATCACCGAGGCAACGCTGAGCGCGGCGGGCCTGGTGCGTGGCCGACTGGACGGCGTGCGCTTGCTCGCCAAGGGCGAGATCACCCGGGCGGTGCGGATCACCGTGTCCGGCGCGTCGGCGTCGGCGAAAGCTGCGGTCGAGAAGGCGGGTGGGACAGTGACCACGACGGTGGCGCCGAAGCAGACGGAGACCGCCGGTTGACCTTTCCCGTCTAGCGGCAGACGCCGAGACGCTGCGGCACTGGGGATGAGCGTCCACGGCTGCTCCGCCGCTGCGTTCCGCCCGACACCCTGTGCTGCGCGCCGACCTCTCCCGCCGCAGGCAGGAGAGGTGTAGAACGGTCGGCCACCTCACGAGGGACCCTCCCATGGCGTCTGCTGCCGAACAAATTGCAGCAAATCTGAGTCTCGGCGTGTTCTCCAAAGCGACCGAGCTCAAGAAGCGCATCTGGTTCACGCTCGGCGCGCTGATCGTCTACCGGCTCGGCACCTACATCCCGATCCCCGGCGTCGATCCCTCGGTGATGAGCGAAATGCTGCAACAGCACGGTGGCGGCATCCTGGGGATGTTCGACATGTTCACCGGCGGTGCGCTGCGGCGGCTCACGGTGTTTGCGCTCAATATCATGCCGTACATCAGCGCCAGCATCATCACGCAGTTGATGTCGGCCGCCATTCCATCGTGGGAACAACTTAAAAAGGAGGGAGAGCAGGGAAGGAAGAAGCTCAACCAGTACACCCGCTATCTGACCGTGGTCATCGCGATGTTCCAGTCCTACGGCATCGCGATCGGACTGCAGAGCATGCACGGCACGTACGGTCCGGCCGTGCCGGATCCCGGGTTCTTCTTCACCTTCACCTGCGTCGTGACGCTGGTCGGCGGCACCAT
>JASHVB010000539.1 GCA_030039695.1 Acetobacteraceae bacterium | reverse complement strand
AATGCCCTGACGTTTGATGAAGAGCACATCATGTTGATCGTGCTAGGTCTCATCGACGTGGTGATGATCTCGAACCTGCTGGTGATGGTGATCGTCGGCGGCTACGAAACTTTCGTTTCCCGCCTGAGGTTGCATCGCCATCCAGACAACCCTGAATGGCTAAGCCATGTGGATTCCGGGGTACTAAAGGTCAAGCTCGCGATGTCGATCATTGGCATCTCCTCCATCTCGCTGCTGCGCAGCTTTGTTGAGGCGCACTCACTCGGCACGCCAGACTCGAAAACCAGCGCCGAAGCTATTATGTGGCAGACGATCATCCACTCGATCTTCATTCTTTCGGCTATCGGGATCACCTACGTCGACCGGCTCAGTTCCGCGCCCAAACCGAACCACGACCCTTACGTCCGCTAAGTGCGGTTGGACTATCCCGCTTCGTGGGCGTCGCGTGTGCTAGGTAACCATGCCCCGACTCCACCGGCCGGTGGATTTGCGCCTCCCGCGAGCTCCTACCCCATAATGTACCAGCCGCGTCCTGTCAGGCTGTAGGTAAATCTGCGAATTGCGGATAAGGTGCAGAATTGCTGCAGCTTATTTGCAACAGCGAGCTGCGTCAGCCAGGATGTTCTTGAACCCGAGTTCGTCGCCGGGCTCGACGAGACCCAACTCTCTGAGGAGTCCCCACATCGCCATGCCCGCCTGGACGCGGACATTGAGCCCTACAGTCGCAATTATCTGTCCAGCCGGCGGCCATGCGGCATGCGGCCGCGAATCAGACCAGCCGGAGCGTCCGGTGGAATGCGGGCAAGCAGCGCCGCCCTTCGCCGAGCCTCGGTCCAGGCCGCCGCGTCGGCGACCGTGCCATCCATCTCGGGAGTCCCCGCGTGCAAGTTCCCTGGCTGCTTAGTCTTGCATGAGGTGCAGAGAATGCAGGATACTGTAGCGCAATAAGCTACAACGTTGTGAATTAAGCGCTCTGCTAACGCGCTGATCTCGCTTGCGACGCTGTTGCAGGATTACCTCCAGTGCGACAACCCTCCGCTCGGCAATGTCGAGCGACGGGCCGCCCGGCCCGCGTTTACCCATACTGCCACGCAGCATTTTCTTGCGCGTTCTGTCCTCCAATTGCGGCTTCTGTCCTAGCACCCAGCGTAGTCCTCGGCTATTGCGCTATCCGGTTGGTTGTACAGGAATGACTGTCAAACTGAATCCGCGCATGCCGCGAGATTTCTCTCGATTAGAATTCAAGGAACTTGAGTTGGCTTAAAGCCTCAGCTCAAGCTGGCGGAGGTAAAAGCAATTCTGGCAACGGGCGATCGGCTTCACTCGGCTCTGGCTTCGGCGTGGCTACGAGACGGGACGACGCCCTGTCGTACCGTAGCCGTAGTCACGGCGAATGCGGCGTAGATGGTTATGGTGGTGCCGCCGGCCATAAGCGCCGCGCGCTCACTACGTCTTATCCGCCGCAACCACCTTATACGTCCCAACCGCTGCTATGGCCGCACGACGCAAATGTGTGATGCCAGCCTCGACGTCGTCGGGCGTGAGGCGGTCGCATCACGGCGTCGCGTGAGCTTACAGAGCAGGCCATGGTCATCGCGTGACGTCGACGACCCGCTGGACCCGGATGTGGCAATTCGCCTGAACGCCGGTCGCCGCGACGCTCGGGTCGCTGAATTACTTCGCAACCTCCGCGCAGGCTCAAATCGATCATGGGCACGACATCCGTGCGGGGGCACGCGCGGTGCTCGCCTGCTCCGATCGGAATTCTTACGTGCGTCTGCGGAAGCATGAAATCGAGGGTGGCGCAGTCGTCGGGTGGTCGCAGGGCCGCAGGCCGCGCAGCCCGGTGCGAGGGCACGGCGGTCGACCTTATCCTGGCCCTGTTAGGCATGCTCGTTCTCGTTGCAACCCCGGTGCTCGCTCAGAGCACGGGTGGTGCGGGCGGGACCGGGGGCTTCGGCAGCGCCGGAGGCAGTGGCGCAGCGGGCTTCAGCGGAGCGAGCGGCGTCGCACCCGCCGCCGCCTCGCCCCCCGGTGCGGGCGGTGGCGGCGGAGGGGGCAGCGCGGGCCTCGGTAACGGCGGGACCGGTGGCACCGGGGCGGGTGGCAACACTGGTGGAGTAGGAGGTACCGCCGGTTCACCAAACGGTGGAGGCGGCTCGATCACTACCATTGACGGCGGCGGCGGTGGCGGTGGCGCGGGCGGGGCGAACGGCGCAGCAGGCCTTCCGTCGTCAGGCTCCGTAACTGGCGGAAGCGGCGGATCCGGCGGCGTAGGCGGTGCGGGTGGTGATTTCGTCCAGGGAAGTGGCGGGGGCGGCGGGGGTGCCGGTGCCGGCGGTTACGGTGTGGTATTGACCGGGACAAGCTTCAATAACGCCATTCCGGTGCTAGCCGGAAACGGCGGTGGGGGTGGTGCTGGCGGTGCTGCCGGCGCCGGTCCGGGCGTCGGAGGCGGCGGCGGAGGGGGTGGTGACGGCGGGGTTGGCATCTGGCTCAACAGTGCTGCTGTCAGCCTGACCAACACGATCGATGGAAGCATTGTCGGCGGCAACGGCGGCAACGGTGGCGCTGGTGGAGTAGGTACCGCGCTTAGCACGTTCGCTGGCAATGGCGGCGCTGGCGGCAACGGCGGCGCAGGTGTCGGTTTCACCAGTGGCGGGATGCTGGCCAACGCGGGGGTTATTGTCGGCGGCACCGGCGGGGCCGGTGGAACGAGCCCAGCGCCTTTCGGGTTTGGCGGCGCTGGCGGCACTGGTGGCGACGGCGTGAGTTTCGCCAGTAGCGGAGCGCTGACCAATTCGGCAGCCATCACCGGCGGCAACGGCGGTGCCGGCGGAATGGGCCTGGGCAGTGGCCTCGGCGGAGATGGCGGCAGCGGCGGCGCCGGGGTCGGTTTCGCCATTGGCGGAACCCTGACCAACCTGGGAGTCATCACCGGTGGCCACGGCGGCGCCGGCGGAGCGAGCACAAACGTCATCGGTACGGCCGGCGGAGGTGGTGCCGGTGTCATTTTCGCCAATGGCGGGACGTTGACCAACACGGGAGCCATCACCGGCGGCGACCGTGGCGCGGGCGGAACGGGCCCAGGGTTCGGCGCTGGCGGCACGGGTGGCGCCGGCGTCGATTTCACCAATGGCGGGACGCTGACCAACGCGGGGGCGATCACCGGCGGCAATGGCGGTGCCGCGGGCACGAGCCCTAGCCTTGGCGTTGCCGGCATTGGCGGCGCCGGCGTCGCCGGCGCCAACGTGACGGTCATCGACAGCGGTATGATCAGCGGCGGTCTCGGGGCCGGGGGCGGCCCACGCGCCAACGCCATCACCTTCACCGGCGGCAGCAATGTACTCGAACTGCAGGCCGGCGCGACTATCACCGGCAATGTGGTCGGCACCGGTGCCGACACGTTCCAGCTTGGCGGCGCAGGCAACGCCAGCTTCGATGTCGCCGGTATCGGTCCGTCGGCGCAATATCAGGGCTTCGCGACATTCTTGAAGACCGGTGCCGGCACCTGGACGCTGAGCGGGTCGACACCGGCAACTACGCCGTGGACCATCGATCAGGGCACGCTGGCGGCGTCATCCGACGGCAATCTCGGCGCAGCTTCGGGTGGGTTGGGCTTCGGCGGCGGGACGCTGCAATTCCTGTCCGGATTCGCGACGGCGCGCGCGATTGCGCTCAACGCAGGCGGCGGCACGTTCGACACCAACGGCAACAATGCAACGCTTGCCGGCACGATTGGCGGCGTCGGCGGCCTGACCAAGATCGGCAGCGGCACGCTGACGCTCTCCGGTGCTAACAACAGCTATTCCGGTGGCACGACCATCAATGCCGGCGCGCTGGCCGTGTCATCCGATGCCAATCTCGGCACGGCATCGAGCGAGCTAACTTTCGGCGGCGGAACGCTGCAATTCCTGTCCGGGTTTACAACGGCACGCGCGATTGCGCTCAACGCAGGCGACGGCACGATCGACACCAATGGCAACAATGCAACGCTCACCGGCACGATCAGCGGTGCCGGCGGCCTGACCAAGATCGGTAGCGGCACGCTAACCCTCTTGGGTGCTATTAACGCCTATACAGGCGGCACGATCATCAATGCCGGCACGCTGGCCGTGTCATCCGATGCCAATCTCGGCCTCGTGTCGAGCGGGCTCACTTTCGGCGGGGGCACCCTGCAATTCCTGTCGGGATTCATCACCGCGCGCGTGATCACACTCAACGCAGGTGGCGGCACGTTCGACACCAACGGCAACGACGCGACACTGGCCAACGCCATCGGCGGTCCCGGCAGCCTGACCAAGATCGGCA
>JASHVB010000538.1 GCA_030039695.1 Acetobacteraceae bacterium | reverse complement strand
GTGAATGTTCCGGCCAGTGGACAAATCCATCACCGTGTCGGAACCCCAGCGAATGGCCCACACCAGCTTCTCCACCTCCTCCGCCGCGCCGGACGTGACCGCGGAGTTGCCGATATTGGCGTTGATCTTCACCAGGAAATTGCGGCCGATGATGACCGGCTCGAGTTCCGGGTGGTTGATGTTGGCGGGAATGATTGCGCGGCCGCGCGCCACTTCCTGGCGCACGAATTCCGGCGTGACGAATTCGGGCAGCACCGCGCCGAAGCTCTCGCCATCGGCAAGGCGCTCGGCCGCGCCTTCGGCCGCTTTCTGCCGGCCTAGATTTTCTCGGTGCGCGACATAGACCATCTCGTCGGTGATGATACCGGCGCGGGCGAATTCGAGCTGCGTGACGAGTTGGCCAGGTCTGCCACCGTACACCGGATGATCGGCCGGACATTGCGGGACCAGTTTGTCGGCCGCGATGTTGCCGTTGTCCTCGGGTTTGACCGCGCGTGCGTCGACGCGCTCGAAGCCGCGGTGCGCCAGCCATTCGCCCCGCACTGGCGGCAGGCCGGAGGAAAGGTCGATGGCCGCGCCGGGATCGGTGTAGATGCCGGAGGTGTCATAGACGCGGAACGGCTCCTCGCGGGCGGTGGGATCGAGCGCGATTTCGCGGAACGGCACACGGATGTCGGGCCGGCCTTGGGGGCTTGTGTAGATCTTGCACGAGCCGGCGATCGGCCCGGTGGTCACCGTATCGGGACGGGCGGCGGCTTTCGACTGGACCGTCATGGCGTTCCTCCTTCGTCGCGGCGGTCCATGTCGGGGCGGAAGAAGGGGGATTGAGTGGTGATGGCTGGTCCCCGTCCCTACGCCGGCATGACCCGGTTCAGGTTCAAGGGTCACCGCGCCGCCGGCGATGCCGGATGTCTCGGTATCTCAGCCCCTCGCGGCGGGGCTCCCCTCGGTCGTTGTGCAGGATGCGGGGGTTAGGGGTGGGAGTCAAATCGGGGTACCCGGGAATTCGCGTACGAAATCTGCCCGGGAATCAGGGCCGCCAGCGCACCAGTGTATCAAGTGGATCGTTGGGCTGGTGCGAGGCGCTGGGTCGGTTCCGCAGGTTCCCCCGGCCAAGGTTGCTGCGTCGCCAGGCTCTTCGCGACGGTAGCGCTCATGGCGAGCGGCAGTGTCTTGATCCTCGGGATCTCGTCGAGCGTCCTGCAACGATCCAACTGGTCCACGGTAATCGAGCGGCACCTGCCGACGCGCGCGTTGCGGCACGATGTCACTGAAAATCACATCGGTCCGGCCGCGTGCCACAACCCGAGCGTCAATCTCGAACCTGCCGACGCGCCCTGCGAGCACGCCGATGGCAGCGCACCGCGCGCCCGGCAAGAAGGAGAAGACCGGAGGCGATGAAGCAATGCCGTCTGTGAGTGCCTGCCTGCGTCAATTTCGGGGACGCGGTGGCGAATGCATTTCCGTCGCGAAAAGCCAATCGTGACAGGGACTGCTTCGTTGCTTCGTGCCCTGCGATGAGATGCCGGCGTCAGCCGGCACGTCGCCGCAACAGTGCATCGCGGATCAGCGGCATGCGGTCGTTGCCGAAATACATATCGTCGCCGCCGACAAACATTGTCGGCGAGCCAAACCCGCCGCGATCGATCAGTTCCTGCGTCGTCGCACGCAGTCTGTCCTTGATCTCCTGCTGCTCTATTGCGGCGAGCAGCGTCGCCGGATCGACACCGGTCTGCTCGGAGATTTCCGTCAAGACCGACGCCTGCGAAATGTCCTTGTCATCGCCCCAATACGCGTCGAACGTTGCCAGCGCGAACGGCACCAGCTTGCCCTGCGGCTCCAGCCAGGTGCATCCCCGCATCGCCTTCACGCTGTTCACCGGAAACACGGTCGGCCTGTAGTGCATGCGGATGCCGAGATAGTGTGCCCAGTCCATCTGATCCTTCTTGCCGTAGGCCTGCTTCAGCGGCACCGGCTTCTCGCGCGAATTGTGCACGCTGGGATTGACCGCGTTGAACACGCCGCCGACCAGGATCGGCCGCCACGTCACCGTGATCCCGAGCTCTTTCTCCATCAGCAGCAGGTTATGAAACGCGAAATAGGTCCATGGGCTGGAGCAATCGAAGAAGCATTCGACATCGGCCATGGCATCCTCCAGTCATTGCGACTGCCTAGCGTAGCGGAGCCGCTGCGGCACCGCCATCCGCCGGTTGACGCCCCCCGCCACGCGCTGGCATCAAAGGTGTAACAGAACCGCCGGAACGCCACGTGAACGACGACATTGTATTGGTGCACAGTTCAGACCTGCACGTTGACCACGACCACACCGAACCGGTCTATGAAGGCGACGGCACCGCCGGGCTGCGCTGGGTGCTGGATACCGCGCGCGAGTTGGATGCGCACGCCGTCCTGCTGGTCGGCGACGTGTTCGATCACAACCGTCAGACCCCGGCGACCATGGATCGCGTACTGAACCTGCTGGCCGATGCAGGCAGGCCGGTGGTCTTCCTGCCGGGGAACCACGATCCGCTGACGCCGGATTCAGTCTATCGCCGCTATGGTCTCGGCGACCTGCCGCAGGCGTATGTCATCGGCCTGACACATGCGCAGGCGGTAGAGTTTGCGGACCATGAACTGGAAATTTGGGGCCATGCGCACGTCGATTACGACAACATGGTGCCGCTGCGTTCACCCCGGCCGCGCAGCACGCGGTGGCAGATCGCTCTGGCGCATGGCCATTATGAAGCCGACGGCGTGCCGCCGCTGCGCCCTTCATGGCTGATCAGCGACGCCGAGATCGAAGCGACAGGCGCCGATTATCTTGCACTTGGGCATTGGAATCGACCGGCGCAGGTCGGTAGCGGGCGCGTGCCTGCATATTACTCAGGATCGCCGGATCTTGCGGGAACGGTGAATGTGGTCCGGCTCAGTGTCGCAGAGGGAGTCGTCGTCACGCGCGAGAAGCTGCGGCGCAACCGCGCCGGTTAGCCTGCACCGTCTTTCATTGCGAGCAATGGAACGACGCCACCATGTCATCCGGAGCAATGCCTGATTGCGTCGTTCCTCGCAATGGCAATGACGATGTCACTCCACGGCTGCGCTCTGCACTGGAACCTGACCTGGTGACAGATGGCGCTTTTTGCTTCGTATCGGCGGTATAGCGACCGGCGATTCGGCGAACACGATGCGCGGCGGCATTTTCGCATCGCGCGTGCAGTCCCAGAACAGCCAGGCGTGGTGATGCTGGCCCTGGTTGGTCTTGTCGCCCATGTCGAACCAGGTGATCCGCCGCGTCAGCGCGATGACCGCATCCAACGGGCCTGATGCAATCAAGTCGGACGCACGCTTGCCGGCGATCCACTGAAACCGCACCAGCAACGCGAGCTGGCCGTGCGCGCGCTGCGTGAGGTCAAGTGCATGGCGGACGAAGCCGAGCATGGCTTTCGATGCTTTCGCGCCACGTGCCATCGCGCCTCCGTCGCCATACGGCGGATTGGTCACCATGGCCTGGCAGCCAGCGGGAAATTCGCGGCAGGCGAAGAAGTCGAGGCCGGCCTGGCCAAAGCCGTGATCGATAAGATCGGTCGCGTGCACGGGCGTGCCGTGAGATTGGATGACGCGTGCGATCGCGCCGTCCCCGCAGCACGGCTCCCAGACCAAGCCGCGCAGTTTGACGTGCTGCAGCAGTGTCGCGGTGACCCAGGCTGGTGTCGGGTAGAAGTCGTGGTTGGTACGTGAGTAACCCGAGATGTGAATCGGCCGGACTTCGTTCATGGCGGCCCATCGTTCGTTGGACGTCGCGGGCCTGTAGCATGCGAATTCGAGTCGTCACGAAACACCCGGCCTATGAGGTGGCAGGCGCCGAGACCTGCAAGCGGCGAGGGTAGGAACGGAACACACGGACGCTCTGCGCGTTTTTTTTGCCCCGTACCCGACGTCGTTGCGCTCGGTCCAGCTCTCTCGCAAGCGGGAGAGATCTTATTGCGTTTCTGCCACTTCGCGCATGTAATCGGCGATTGCCAGCGACGCGGTCAGCCCAGGCGACTCAATTCCGAACAGGTTGATCAGTCCGGATACGCCGTGCGTCTGCGGACCCTGCACCACAAAGTCCTGAGCCGGCGCACCCCGCGGCGTGATCTTGGGACGGATGCCGGCGTAGCCGGGCTGCAGCGCCCCGTCCTTCAAATCGGGCCAGTATTTGCGTACAGCGGCATAGAAACTGTTCGCGCGCGCAGGATCGACCGTGTAGTCGATCTCATCGATCCACTGCACGTCGGGCCCGAACCGCGCTTGGCCGCCGAGGTCGATGGTCAGATGCACGCCCAGACCGCCGGGCACCGGTACCGGATAGATCAGCCGTGAGAACGGCGAACGCCCGCTCAACGTGAAGTAATTGCCTTTTGCATAATACTGGCCCGGGATGCACTCCCCCGGCATGCCGACGATGCGTCGCGCCAGACCCGGGGAGTGCAGGCCGGTGGAATTCACCAGCAGGCGGCAGTGCAGCTTGGTCGGCTCGCTGCCGCCGACATACACATCCAGTCCGCCATTCGCCACGCGCGCGCCGGTCACCGGGCTCAGAAACACGCAGACGGCGCCAGCGTTTTC
>JASHVB010000537.1 GCA_030039695.1 Acetobacteraceae bacterium | reverse complement strand
GGTCCGACATGAAGGCCACATCAGCGGTGGCGGCATCACGAAGGACGTCGCGTTCGCCGACACCGATCCCGCTATTCTCGACCAGATCGATGCGGCTTATCGCACCAAGTATCGCCGCCACGGCGCGCAATATGTGAATTCCGTCACTTCAGAAGACGCGCGGTCCACGACCATCAGGCTCGTGCCGCACAAGGAGTGATTCAATGCAGAAACGTCAACTCGGACGCAGTGGGCTGGAGGTCTCCGCGATTGGTCTGGGCTGCATGGGCATGAGCCAGAGCTACGGCCTGCCCGCGAATCCAGAAGATATGATCGCGCTGATTCGCATGGCGATCGAAGGTGGCATCACCTTCTTTGACACCGCCGAGGCGTACGGCCCCTACAAGAACGAGGAACTCGTCGGCGAAGCCCTCGCCCCGGTCCGCGACCGAGTGGTGATCGCCACCAAGTTCGGCCACGCCTTCCGCAAGGACTTCAGCCATCTCGGCCTGGACAGCCGGCCGGAGCATATCAAGCAAGTCGCCGACGCCTCATTGCAACGGCTGCGGACCGACCGCATCGACCTGTTCTATCAGCACCGCGTCGATCCCAACGTGCCGATCGAGGACGTGGCGGGCGCGGTAAAGGAGCTCATCCAACAGGGCAAGGTCAGCCATTTCGGATTGTCCGAGGCCGGCGTGCAGACAATCCGCCGGGCACATTCCGTGCAGAAGGTGACCGCACTGCAAAGTGAGTATTCACTGTGGTGGCGCGAGCCGGAGCAAGCGATCCTGCCGACACTCGAGGAGCTTGGCATCGGCTTCGTTCCATTCAGCCCTTTGGGCAAAGGCTTCCTGACAGGCTCAATCAACGCGGACACTACGTTCGTCAGCCGGGACCTCCGCAACATCGTGCCTCGGTTCACACGGGAAGCACGGATGGCGAACCAGGTGATAGTGGATCTGATCACCCGGATCGCGGCGCGAAAACAGGCAACCCTGGCGCAGATTGCGCTCGCCTGGCTGCTGGCGCAGAAGCCCTGGATCGTTCCCATCCCGGGGACAACGAAGCCGCACCGCTTGGAAGAGAACATCGGCGCGGTGGCGATCGAACTGACGCAAGCCGAACTCGGCGAAATCGCGGAGGCGCTCTCTCACGTCACGGTTGAAGGCGAACGCTATCCCCCGTTCCTGGCAGCCATGATCGATCGCTGAGCAGGTGCCGCAACCATGCGCATGGTCGGCCCTCTCACTGCCATTACGCGGCTCGACGTGCGTCGTCTGTTCGAGCCGCGCCTGGTGCCGGAGTTCCGGTCGCGCGCTGGCGTCGGTCGCAGTGCCGCCGACGCGACATTCAAACATCTGCCGCGCGAGTCGGCATTCAGGACAAGCTTGGAGACACTGAAATAAGCAGCAACATCGCAAGCAAGGTCGTCGTCATCACGGGCGCGAGCGGCGGTCTGGGCGAGGCAGCCGCACGACTGCTGTCCGGACAGGGTGGCGGCGTCGTGCTAGGCGCGCGGCGTCAGGATCGCATACGATCACTGGCGCCCAAGCTGACCGGCGCCGGCCGCAAGGCTATCGCCGTCACGACGGATGTCACCGAAAGCGCGCAGGTCAGAAAACTGGTGGACGCTGCAGCGCAGACCTACGGGCGCATCGATGTCATGATCAACAATGCCGGGTTGATGCCACAGGCGCCGCTGGAGCGTTTCAAGATCGACGAATGGGACCGGATGATCGACGTGAATCTCAAAGGCGTACTGTATGGCATCGCCGCGCCAATGCCGTACATGCAGCGACAGAAGTTTGGCCATTTCATTAACGTTTCGTCGGTGGCTGGCCACAAGGTCGGGCCCGGATTCGCCGTCTACGCGGCGACCAAATTCGCCGTACGCGCGTTGTCCGAAGGGCTTCGCCAGGAGGTGAAGCCGGACAACATCCGCACCGCGGTGATCTCGCCCGGCGCGGTGGCGACGGAGTTGCCGGACACCATCACCGATCCGGACACCGCGGCGCCGGTCCGTGGCTTCTATGCGGCGGCCGCGATCCCCGCCGACTCATTCGCCCGCGCAGTTGCCTTCGCCGTCGGCCAGCCGAAGGACGTCGACATCAACGAAATCCTGTTCCGCCCCACACGACAGGATCGGTCGGCTGATTTCCCCCAGATGCTCATTCATCGCCTCGACGTTGACCTCCAGCATGATGATCGCGGCCCCGGTGCGCCGCTCCGGGCAGACACGTGGACGCCGCACGTCGTTCAAACTGCCGGTCTCCGGCGCCGACTTCGCTGCGTCGGCCTCGATCGGACGATTCTCTGCCGGCACGTCCTTCGCTTGCTCCAGGACCCGGGCGCACGCCTCGTCCGCAGCTGGCGAAGCGATGGCCGCGAGCGCGGCGACGACCGTGTTTAGGCTGCCGCGTTCGGCGGACGAATTGGCAAACGCCGCAGCCGGCTGGTCCGCGAGCACTGCAGCCAGATCGGGCAGAACGGACAATGACAGGGCTGCCATCGCGCCCCTCGCATCACCCTCGCGCAATCGAGCAGCGGCCAGGCGGGTACCGATGCGCGTTCATTCGACCACGATCGGGTCCGCCTGCATTGCCCTCGCCAACAACGGCCCGGGTCGGTCGAGGTTCAGGAGCCAATCCGGCAACCGCTCCTCCATGACGTCTCCTTCCGATGCGCCGGCCAGCCGCTCGGCG
>JASHVB010000536.1 GCA_030039695.1 Acetobacteraceae bacterium | reverse complement strand
CGATTCCAAGCTCCCAACCGTGCGCCGCATGCGTCCGGACCAGCCTTGGGGCGATGTCGTGCGCGTCCTGAATCGTGGATTGGGCCAGGGCGATACCCTGCGATGGACCGTCGAGCGGTTGCGCCGCACGGTGCGCCGGCCGGTCGATGAAGGCATCGTCGAGGCGAGCCTGCTGGGCCGGGCGCTTCTGCGACCGCGTGACGGCCGGCTGATTCGGCTGATCGCGGGCATCAGGGCCGCTGCACCCGACCGCACACTCCAGCAGATCACCGCCCTGCTCGAGGCCATGCAGGAACGAACGGGGCGTGGTGGCACGCGATGGCATCCGTCGTCGGTCAAACACTTGCTCGCCAGAGCGCAGCGTCTTGGTCTGGCTGCAACGGCCAAAAGTCCGGCCGAGGCCGACTCTTGAGCATCACATTCGGTGCCGTCACCTCTCCAGGCTACCCCCCGCGTAGGGATACGTCGCAACGCCACAGCCGTGACGATCGCCACCAGGGTTAGGGGCGGCGCCCGAAGTTACTGAATCCCTAAAAGTTCCCACTGAACTCCGCTACGGGAGGTCGACACCGCGCCTACGCGGCACAGCCGCGCAACAGTTAGTCGCGCGGGAAGCCGAACACCGAGAAAAACGCTGCACTTTGGGCAGCGAGCCAATCCGGCGGCGCGTCACCAAGCTTACCCGCGATGACAGTGCGGTCGAGCGTGGCGAGCTTGTCGAAGCGGACGACGGATGGCACCTTGAGACCGGTACCCGGCGTTGCGGCCAACGACGCAATGTCCGGACCGCTGCGCGGCACCGAGGTGATGAAACACACAATGAGGTCCGACCGACGATCGTTGTCGCGGGAGACAACCAGGGCTGGACGCCGCTTATCGCCGGAAAGATCCGTGAAGGGGAACCTGGTGAGAACGATGCTGCCGAACGCGAACACTCAGCGCGGCGCCGCGAGGAGATCGGCGTCGGAGTAAAGGTCCGGCTCGTCATCCAGCCAGCCGAATGCCATGCCGGCCTCGGCGAGTGCGGCCATCGGCAACTCGGTCGCGTCGCACAGGTCGACCACGACGTGCACGCGCGCGTCGGCCGCAACGCCGCGGCGGTGGAGTTCGGCCGAGATCTGCCCGGCCTCAGCATCGAGGACGATCTGCTGCACTGACCGGCTCCTTTCCATGTTCCCAGTTTACCGCGGTTTGGTGCATTTGTCGCGCTTCACACCCACGTCCGATCCTATCGTCAAATGGCCTGAATATTCTCCCGCCGGCCCCCCTGCCCTGCCCATCCCGGCAGCCCCACCCAGCCACCACGCCGGCCGCCGTCAGCACCTGGTTCGACACCCTGGTCCGAGACCGAGGCGCAAGCGATCGTGACGCTCTTGGTGCAACGTGCCTCGCGAGATCACGCGACCGACCTGTTTCGGGGGCGTATTACTCTCGCTCTGGCGTCGCCGGGTCGCGCAAGCCCGCTAGCGTGCGGGGTAGGTCTCGCGCCGTGTGTACGAAGCGCAGGATCGCCGGCGGGGTCTGGTCGGCCCGGTAGACGATCAGGTACGGGAAACCCGGGACCGACCAGAACCGGTATCGGGCGTCGGCGAGGGCCAATTCGCGGCGGCCAAGTGCTGGATGCTGACCGATCCGTCGCACGGCCTGGTCGACCACGCGCTTCAGCCGCTCAGCCGCGGCGGCGTGCTCGATGTCGTGCAATACCTGGGTGAATTCTCGCCGAGCCGCTGGCGAAAAACGCGCAGGTTGGCTCAAGCGCCACTGCGCTTCGCGGCAATGATCTGCTCAGCTTCGGCCATCACTTCGTCGACGCTGTGCCAGCCCTCCCGGTCCGCTTCCGCCTCCGCCTCCTCCAGCGATCGCACGAACGCAGCACGCTCGCGTTCCGCGCGCTGCAATAAGCCGACCCCGGCGGCAACAACCTCGGCCATGTCGCGGTAGCGCCCAGCAGCAACAGCCTCACTCGCAAAGTGCTCCAGGTCAGGCGGGAGGGTCACGGCTTTCATGCCCGGAATATAGAACAAGAGGACACTCGCCGAAAGGTTGCCAGCAGACCAGCCTCTCGGCTCCATAGCTCAGCTTGCCCATCCCCGCTCCACCGCGCTGCCGGCTGCGCCGTGCCGACCGATGTCGCGGTGTCCGAGACCATGGCCGGCATCAGTCGCCAGGCCAGACGCCGCGCAATCAGGTCGCCGCCACCGCGACTACCTCCGCCAGGACCGGTCGCTTCGGCTTACCTTTTGGTCGCGGGCTTGGAGGCGCCTCTCCTTCGGAATTCCTCATAGAGCCGCTGCAGAGCGCCGAGGATGAATTCGTCGAACCCCGGGGCAATGCGGGTATCGATGGTGAGGCTCGAGGACCGGGATTGCTGGGTGAGAATGGCGACGGCTTTGCCGCCGTTGGGCGACCATTCACGCCTCTCCTGACGGGCTCCGTTGGGCCCCGCCCTGCCCTTTCCTGCCGCCGCGGCCTTCTGCCGGTCGATGGTGACGAGCGATTTGTTGAACCGCTCGTCGCTGGGAAGCCTCGCGAAATCGTCGTTGGCGAAGATCAGCGTGTAGCCGGCAGCGGCATCCTTGTTTTCTGGAGTAAAATGGTTGGCGAGCACAGTCCAGCGGTCGCGGCCGATATTCGGTGCCGGCCCGATGGCGGCGATCAGATCGGCTGGGATGAGATTGGCGACTGAGAGCAGCCGCGACACGTTGGTTTTGTCCGTGGCGAGAGCTGCCATGATGACGTCGCGGTCGTAGCCGAGTTCGACGAGGCGCTTGGCGAAGCGGGCGCGCTCGATGAAACTCAGATTTTCACGGGCGCTGTTTTCCTGCCCCTGGGCAATGATCAGTTCTTGGTCGGTCAGATTGCGGACGACGGAACGCACGGGGCGCTGGAGGTCGCGGGCGGCGCGCCAGCGGCGATGACCGAAGGCGATCTGGTAGCGCCCGGGGGCGGTCGGGTTAGGCCGCACGAGAATAGGCGAGTCCTGGCCCCGCGTCTCGATCGACTGAAGAAGGCTCCGGTAACTGTCATCGGCATCCTCCATTCGGTCGGTGATAAACGACGGATCGAGGAGCGCCGGCTCCAGATCTATGATGGTCTGGCCGGCGGTAAGACGCGCCTCAAGCTCTCTGGCGGCATTGGCCTTGGCGGCGAGATCGTCGAGGCTGCGCGTGAGTTTTCCGCCGACACCCATTCCCTGAAACGCGGTGATCGGGGGCTCTTGTTCCGGCTCGTCACCGGAGTTGCCGGGCGGCAACTCGGAGAAATTCAGCAGGTTTTTTCGGGCCATATCGGCTCCTGGCTAGTCGACAGTGGTTGATTGGAAAGGAGGATGCCCAGGCGCGCGGAGACGCTATCGGGCCTAAGGCCGTTCAGGGCTTTCGAGGTCGAGACTACACGTGCAAGACCACGGGAACCGGCTTCTGTGGCTGATAGTTGCAAATCAGGAACGGAGTTGCCGCCCGGCAACTCGCCGGGATTCGCCTGTGATTTCATGCGGACCATGGTTTGCGTCCCGGCTATGCAGCGGAGATGGCGGCAAGTTCTTCCGGATGCTCGAGGCTGCGGGCCCCCCTGCCCCAGGCTTGGTGGATGAGGTCCTCGATCTCGCCGCTGAGCTCATAGAGACATTCCATCGCACGGTCGTAGGTGGCGGGCGTGAAGAGTCGGCGATCGACCTCCCAGAGCGTCTGTTTGGTGATGCCCGCATCCGAAATGGCGACACTTTTGAGCATGGGGGTCCGAAGGACATACTCGCCGAACATGCTCCGTATGAACTCGACCATCTGGGTCTGGGGACCGTCGGCCGGCTCATAGCGGGTGATGAGATAGCGAATCCAGTTGTAGTTCATGTCCACGCCCCTGTTGGCGAACTGAGTCACGAGACCGCCGAGCATCTGCAGGAACTGGCACATCGACATCACGTCAAGCATCTGCGGATGGACGGTGATGAGGACAGAAGTGGCGGAGCAAAGGGCCACCATGGTGGCGTAGCCGAGCTGGGGCGGGCAATCGATGAGGATCACGTCGTAGCGGTCGGCGATGGGCGCGAGGATGGTTTCGAGGCGGGTGACGAAGATCGTGCTCGCTCGGTCCGTACCAGAGGTGAGAAGGCGGGGCGTGTCGTATTCGAATTCGCTCAGGTGAATGTTTGCCGGCGCTAGGTGGAGCCCCGGGAAATTCGTAGGTCTTATAATGTCGGCGAGCGGGCGTGCCTCGTCATCGTAGCGCAGCGCGGCGTAGATCGAATCGTTCGGGCCGAGGTCGAACTCGGGCTGCACGCCGAACAAAGCGGACAGGCTGCCCTGAGGATCGAAATCTATCGCAAGCACGCGATGGCCGGTAAGGGCGAGATACTGGGCGACGTGAGCGGTCGTGGTGGTCTTGCAGCTGCCACCCTTGAAGTTCACGACCGGGATGATCTGGGTAAACTCGGTTCCGGTACGGCGCGGGAGGTAGCGGCGGCCCGAGCGCTCCTGCCGGTCGAGATATACGCGCAACTCGAGAATCTGCTCTGCCGTGTAGATACGGCGGCCGGTCGCATTGGACTGAGGGGAGGGGCCTTTGCCGTCGAGCGCCAGATTCTTGAGATATCCCGTCTTGATGCCAAGGAGCCGCGCCGTTTCGGCGGCCCCGAACGGGCGCAGCGGCTTCTGGGCGTTCGGCGGAAATAGCGACAGGCGATGAGCTTGAAGTCTCTTCGAGAGCGTCTTCGCCTGGCTGGTGATGAGTTTGGCGATGTTCGCGGAGGTGAGGGCGGTCTGCATGGGGCCTGTGGTGCGATTTGCGCCGTTGATCTCCTAGAATATCGCAGTTTTCCTTGGGCCCATACAAGAAATCTTCTGAAGCGGCTGAATTTGCAAGAAATGCCGCAACTGTTGCACCATTATCATCGGTGGCTGGGCGCGCCGACGACAGCATCACAGCGCTTGAGTTCCGTTGACAATCGGCCGACGATTCCTAGGCAAATCAGAAAGTTGAGCGACCGGCACGTAGCACGGGCGATCCACTCGAGGAGGAGTCCGATTTCTAGTTTCGGCCGCCATGGGGGGACGAAAAGAGAGATCAATCCACCGGGCCGCGCGGACTGGCGGTCAGGGAGAGCGCCGGAGATCGTCTGTTGCTGGTGTCGCTGGCCAATGCCGCCAACGGGCTCGCGCGCCTCGGGATGCGAAACGCCCAGCCGATCCTGCAATAGGGGAGGGGGGACGTGCCCGGATGGCCTATCGGAGGCCTTACGCTGGCTCGCCGTTATGCATGTCCGGGTGCGGGTGCATCCATAGGATCTGGCGTTGCGCGACGGCTCGTATGGTGTCGCCAAGCACTCGGGGCGCCTGGCGGCAGAGTTGTCGTTCACCACACACGCGACGGAACTCGACGTTCCGCCCGCGATGTTATCGTGTTGCAGGCGTTGCGGTACGCGCGTGCAGCGTCGATTGGCGGAGCACAGCAAGCGGGATCCGCTCGGGCATACGGAGAGCATGTCGGCGATGCTTGATAGTGGTGGCGTGCACGCGGATCTGGGCGACGCCGACGAGTGGCTCGGCGTTTATGGTGTATCGCCGCGCTCACACGCATTGTTGGTGCCCCTGCGTCTCGCGCGCGATACTTTGATCTCCGGTCTGATTTTGCCGCTCTGATCTGCGGACGAGCAGAAACCGTTCCGTGCAACGCTACGGACCGCGCGTGCGTGGGAAGCGGACAGTCTGGAAATTGTCACCGAAGCGGCGCGTACCGCGCTTGGTGAAGCGAACAGATTCGAGAGAGTGGTGCGTGCCGCGCGCGATCTCGGACGTACGCGACGCTCGCGTCTTGGCGATGAGGTCGCGCGTGTCGTGCGATCGTCGGTAGTGACGACGTCGGCGTGGAGTTTGATTGTGCAACTGACGGAACGAAAGCTGGTGCGTGAAGTCAGGGGTGCAGTTCGTTTCGTACGTTCACGCTGGTCTGATGGCTGGCCGTGGTTAGCGACGCTCGGGTTTCACGGCACCTCGTACCTTCATCGTAATTGGGCTTCGGGTCGGATCGTCCGGTGAAGAATCACCGCCGCGAGTTTTTTGGCTAGGGCCTAACGGAATTTCGGTATCGCCAGCAACACCGCACTCTTCAATGATCGCATGCAGGCAAGCAGGCTACAGAGGACTGCAATGAGATGACTTGCCGGAACCATGCGGCGCGAAGTCGCCGTGCCAACGGACGCTTCGATTGATAGTACGGGTCATCTCATCCTCTCACCGATGGAGGAATCGCCGCAACAGACCGACGATTTGTCGTCGTTCCCGACGCGAGATGCGTTCTCCTCAGCGGACGTAGGCGAGTGTGATCTCGTTCTCGAGTGCGATCCTGCATATGGCGGTTATTGATGCCGGTGATGCGCCACACGTGCAGAATGTAAGGAGCTGCAGCTAGCTTTTGCGTGGAGAGGTCTTTGTCGCGTCCGTAAGTCGTCGATGGCCGCCTTTGATCCCACCCGCTCACGGCTCGGCGACGATGACGAACAGCATCGACAGCAGCAACTGGACGCAAGCGTGGAACTGGGCACGCTGTCGAGGCACACCGCGCGTACGTCGAGTACCTCGTCGATGACGAGCGGCACTCTTCTTGCCCTCATCGATAGCTCGGTGGGCAGCGGCGGCATGGTGCTCGCGCCGCTGATTCCCAAACCAGTGGTCACCAATGGCATCTCGAGCAGTCTGAGCAACCGGGCAACACGAGGGCCACTTTAGTAACAAAAACGGGGGAATTGGTTCTTACCGCAGCAATGCCGCGTATGCCGTGAACTCCACGACCACGGGCCATGTCGGGTCTGGAGCGACCATGTAAGCTGCCGAAATCGGGAGCGCCAACGCCGCGTCCGCCGGACTGCCACGCCGAACGCTACGCTGAATTGGCGGCCTTTGGTGCAAGATGGCGCCAAGCGGCTCGGACATCCGAGGTGGTCGGCGGAAAGTGAAGGTGGTCGAACGACCGGCGCAAAGAGCGTCCGGTAACGCATCGCAAGGCCGCATATTCTTCGTGCGGACGCGACCCGGACGTCATGAGATGCAGGTCACTGCGTCGGACCACCGGAAAATAGCTCGTTCGGGCGTGAGGCAGCGGGTGCTGCGCGCTGGCGCCATCACCGATGGCGATCGCTCCACGCATTGGCACGGTTTCCACAGCTCATCTTCTCACGGTGACCGCAAAGGCCGCGAATGCAGCGTACGAGAAAAGGGCGCGCGACCGTTGAGCGACATTCCGGACGGGTTCCATGCTGCTTCTTGGGGGGGCTGGGCCGATTCGGCGGCTTTGTGGGCGGTACGTACGGCTGCGCGACCGCGGATGGCCGATCGATCATGGTGTCCGGCTGCAGCTACGTCTGGATATGCCGACCGGTGCGACCCCAGATCCACGTTTCCGAGACCAGCTCATCGAGTGGGGCCGGAGAGGGGGCTGATGCGCGCGGTCGGGACGAATTCGGGCGTTCCCGCACGCTGAATCGGCGACTTTCCGACACAGGCCCGGTGCCCTCGAGCGGCTCCGGGTGGTCGATCGACTGTCTCGGGAATGTGTCTTGCCCTCCAAAAGGCCGCCGATTCTTCAATCCGATCGTCCGCTAGGAGGACGTGCCCTAAGGCAATGCTGCAAAGGCGGCTTTCGTCGGAGACGCTTTTCTGGCACGCGATGGATTTGGGGGGTTGAGCCGTCGGCGAGGATCTTCCGGTACAAGAAAGGCCGCCGATTCGGCGTTGTCGAGACCAGAAGGGTTGTGTGCCCGGGTCGCCGTTCCCACGAAGAATCAGCGGCCTTGGGAACGAGGGCGGCGTGCCGTAATGCCCTTTCTTCTGGCAGGCAAGGGCAGTTCTCATTTGGTTCCCTTCGGGCAGTGGCGTGCGAAGAATCGGCGGCCTTTGGGGTAAGCCAGTTGCTGTTTTGAGTGATTTGCCGGATGTCGGCCGGGACAGCGGTCAGCGGCAACAGGGGCCGCGGGATGGGCTCTTCGGCATGAAGAATCGGCGGCCTTCGGGCGGTCGAGGGTGCTGCGGCGCGGCACCGGCAGTGATGCCGATCGACTGAGGATGGCGCGAAGAATCGGCGACCTTCGCCGCGCACTCCCGAAGAGACTTGTCAAGTCGTAAACTCCGAGAGCCCCGGGATCGTCCGATCGTTGCGGCAAGCGGCTGTGTCGCAACGACGCAAGCGCTATTCCGGATTGCGGCGGCGGCGCTTTCGGTATAGCCGGCTGCCGTGCGATCCGCGGCGTTGCCGGCGGGAAATCTGGTCTTGCCCATGGCAGACGATTGGTTGTGGAGGCGGGCTAGTGCCGATGGCGCTGACGCGAACGGAGACGGCCTATCTCCGGCTGCAGCTTGGGTGCAGGTTCGGCACTGCGCCAAGCTTGGATGAGGGCTTCCTGGTGCGTGCCCGCAAGACGGGAACG
>JASHVB010000535.1 GCA_030039695.1 Acetobacteraceae bacterium | reverse complement strand
GTACCTACAGGCAGGGAGAGACGAATTGATGTCTGTCCGTTTCGCGTGGAATCCGTTGCTTGTTGAGCTGCGTCGTGAGGTTTGCCCGAATGCGCGGTGGCAGAAGCGGGACCGTCACTGGCTCATGTCCGCTGAAGAGGCAGAGCGATTTCTGAAGGCGGCGCAGGCCAGACTCGAGTTTGCGATGCAGCAACAGCGGGTTTGGGTGGGCGAAGTACTTTGGGTGGTGGGTTTTGTACAGGGAGCCCCGTATCGGGTTGTTGATGCCGGTGTGATGGGAGGCGGCCCGTTTGGTTCGGTCCTGTACGAATGGTCTTATCCAATGACCGGTTTGGGTGGATTCCGGTCATTCTCCTGCACCGGACCGAAGGGTATCGTTGCGCCGAAAGCGGTCATCCAGCGACTCAACTCAACTCAACTCCATTTGGCAATTTAATGATGGGCGTCGAGGTCCGCACAATAGGCGCGCACGGCCAGCGAAATCACGGGTGCGCAGCGAGCAGGCGGCGCGCCATTTGGGCTAAAGATTGGTAGACGATCCTCCCGAATTCAGTCTGCTTTCATCACAGCTGGCGGCGACCATGAGCCGTCAATGATCGCAGTCTTCGGCCAGTAGGCGCGAAGGTAAAGCGAGAAGTCGGCTCCCTTTGGTGCCGGTAGCCAATTGGCGCGTTCGGGTCCTGACGGAGGATCGGCCTGCACGTAGATCGTGAGCGAGCCGTCGGCATTGGTGACGAGCGTATTGTTCTTGGTGCCGAGTGAGTAGCGGCTAAGCGTGTTCGGCACGAAAAAGTGCTCGGCGTCGTAGAGGATGAGTGACCAGAATCCGTTCACTGGCGGAATTTGATCCTTGGCGAAGGTCACGGTGTAGTTGCTGGCGCCATTGAGCCGCCCTCCGGAAGCATCGAGGTCCTGATAGAAATATTTTGTTTCGAGTGGCGCGTTGACGAGAATGTTTGACTTAGCGACTGCCGTGCGAGTGAAGGTGTCGGTTCCGAAGGCTGCGTTGTTGGAGGTGGTGCTCCAATTGTAGGGCAGTTGCAGTCCCCAGTTTCGGAACTGGAGCAAAGGCACGACTAATTCGCTTTCGGTTTTCGTCGCCTCGTCAATCACAGCCTTCTTGAGGGCGGGGTTCTCTTTCGCCGCGTCGACCACGGCGAGCATTTGGGCATAGCGCGCTTCCTCGCCGGGTAGCGGGGGCGCGTCGGCAAGCACGAGGGGCAGCTGGTCGAGGAAAGTCTCGGGAAAAACCCATTTGGTCTCGGCGCCCCCGCCCGAGCCTGGCGACGGGAACTTCGGCAGCTTGCTCCAATCGTGACGCTTCATCGTTCCGTCGAACTCGGCAAGCGGATACATGTCGATACCGCTAATCGCCGCCTGGGCCGCCTGCTTGTCCTCCGCCGTGTCATCTACGAATACGCGCGGCGCGACGAAACCCGTATTGGTTGTCGAGCGAAAGACCCGGGTGATCCCCTTTGGGACCTCGCCCCGCCAGTTCGGCCCGACGAGCAGATAGAAGCCCGGCGTCGTTCCATACATCTTGCCCAGCGAAGCAAAGCTGTCGGTGCGCAGATCGACGATCTGATAGACCCAGAACCGGCCACCGAAATCCGGAACCTGGATAACGACGGGGCTCACGTCGAGCGCGAGCGGGCCGCCGCCATAGGCGACATCCTGATTCGGGCAGGCGACCGCGCGTTCCCGGGGATCGATGTAGTCCCGCAGCATCGCGAGCCGGTTGACGGGAGCAAACGGCAGGATCCCGTCCAACAAGCCCGGTTCAGGCGCCTTACCGAAAGCAAGGCGTTTGTTGTAGATGTTGAGCATCGGCCAGGCCCAGAAATAGGCGTCGCGTGCGACCATGCGGGCATAGACTTCGGTAATCTTCACCCGCGCGTCGGGACCAGGCGGCATCGCGCGAGCCCATGCCGGAGAGGGCACGAGATACTCAGCATGTGCGGGAAGACCTGTAGCGCAAGCGAGCAAGGCGGCTGCAATGATCGATCGTCGCATGAGTTATCCTTCCCTTGCATCCAGGCTGATTCGCGGCAGCCAGAAAAATGCAGGTTGACGCCCGCATGGTGTGACAATCTCAAGATAGTCGGTATGTTGCGGCACGACAAAAGTGTTGGCCTCGGGGGGCCCGAACAGCATCACGTTGCCAAAAGAAAGGGCGGAACTTCCGCTACGGGTCGGGATCGGCCGTTCGGCGTCGCGGACCCGAATGGCCGGACAGGATGGATTCTTGCCGTTCGCCGTGGCCGAAGCTACGGCGCGAAGTCGACTCGCATGGCTCTCGCCTGCTACCTTGCCGCCACCTTCTCAACGTCCGAGAGCGTCCAGGTCTTGTCGAACAGGGCCTTCGTCGGCGCGTAGAGCCGGAACATCAGCTCGAACGGGCGTCTGGGATCGGTAGGAACCCAGTTCGACCCCTTGCCTTCCGGCGCGTTCGGCCCGAACCAGACGTCGACCGAGCCGTCCGCGTTCTTTTGAAGATCGGGGGCGTTGGAGCCGCGGCTTGCGCGGTCGACGCCCTTGATCAGCGCGTGCGTCTCGCGGTCATAGGCCGTCACCGACCAATATTGCTCGACGGGCGCGTTCGGCGGCACATGCAGGCGGTAGGTCTTGCCGCCGTCATAACCCTCGCCGTCCTTGTCCTTTATGTTGATGAGATAGTACTGGCCCACGCCGAGGCGCTTGATGGCGATATAAGCGTAACTGTAGGCCAGGCCACGGGCGTCAACCGCGTATTTGTTTGGATCCGCGTAATCCGTCGACTGGCCCTCCACGACCTCGGGCAGCGTTGGCGCCGTCCAATGAGTTCCTTTGAAGAAGGGCGGGAAGCCTGCGTCGTAGCGCGCTGCGAGCAACGCCTGTGCTTCTTTGACCCCGACATCCAAGGCTCTCTTGGTCTTGTCGTCGGGAACGAAGGGCTTGCCTTTCTCGATGCCCAGGGATCGGAGCTGATCGATCATCGCTCGGTCGCGCGCGATCCAGGGCTCGGTCTGTACCACCTGATTGAGCAGATCAAAGAAGCTCAGGTCGTATTTGATGGTCGAGTCGAACTCCTTGTCCTTGACGTCGACGAATACCGTTTCCGGCGGGTTGTCGATTTGAGACAGCGGATAAAATTTCACCCGCTTGCCGTAGGCGATTGATCTCTGAACGTCCGGCTCGCTGTGGCTCCTGAGGTTTGAGCGCACGAGGAAATAGCCGGCGTAAGTGTCGGAGGGCAGCTGCTCGAAACCGCCAGGGACGTTCCCCGAATAGCCGGGAGGCGTAATGATAAACTTGATGCCCTTGCCCTTATCGATGCCGAGCAGGCCCGCGTCCTCGAGTGCGGTCTGCCAAAGGGTAACGAAGTTGCCGTTGAGCGAGCCGCCCTCGGCGGCAGCCGGGATCTCGACCACCATCGGGCCCGAGGCCTTCAAATCGTAAAAGCCCATGAAATAGATCGTGTCGGGGTTAGGAGTGAGCGTCTGGTTACGCCAATCGAGCGGCTTGCCCCAGTAGATGATCTCGCCTGGCTTGCCGCCGGTCTTGATCATCTCGTGGGCCATGAGCTCCGTGTTGACAGCCGGCATGCCCCAAATCACGGCCTCGACCGCGCAGCGCTCGACGGTCCGCTCCGCAAGTTCAGCTGGAGAATAATTCTTGGCGAGTGCCACTGTCGTAACGCAGGTAAGCAAAGTGGCGACAAGAGTGAGTCGGCGCATGGGCGAATCCTCGTTCCAATAGGCCACTTCGTTGCGGCTCGGATTGCGGGTTGAGGCCTGCAACATAGATGGGCGTAGCGTCCGCTCGTGATGATGATAGATCGTGTATTCCGTTCGGCAAAGGCTGGCGCCGTGCTCCGAGCCACAACGCGTCCCCAAGAAATTCCTCTGACGTCGGTGGTAACGTTTCACTACCCACCCCGGATGTCCGCTTAGGGTCGAGAGCGGCCGTTCGGCGTCGCGGACCCGAATGGCCGGACAGGGTGGAAGCGGACATTGACCTGCTCTAATGCCTAATCCAAGGTCAGCTATGCGTCGGTGTTTGCCTGCCACAGTTGCTGACATTCCCTCCTGGCTAGAGATTGTGCGGGAGGTTGAGCCACTGTTCGGCCCGATGCCCGACTTCGAGACGACGCTTGTCCGGAAGATTTCTGAGGGTGACGCATTCTGCGTGCGCCGGGAGGAACTATGCAATTCCCAGGTTCTTGGCGGAGTGCTTCTAGGCGGCACTTACGAGCACGGCTGGATCAGATGGCTTGCCGTGCTCGGCAGTGCGAGGGGTCAAGGCATTGGGCTTTGTCTCCT
>JASHVB010000534.1 GCA_030039695.1 Acetobacteraceae bacterium | reverse complement strand
GTGCCATCCATCACTGCGGCGTCGAGTTCCATCTCGCACAGCAGATTAGGCCAGCCACCACGGCCGACCGTGCGCACGGAAGGATCGGCCTCGACCAAACGGATGCCGGCTTCGATCGCGTCGAGCGCATGCGCGCCGGCGGCGAGCTGGCGAACCGTGGTGGGAACGCCGAGCGTACCTTCGTTGTTGGTAACAAGGATCATGCGTCATTGTCTCCGAGTGTGCGCCCTGCAGCATGCACCGGCAGGACGCGGGAATGGAACCGTGCGAAGCTGCGCGCAGACCATGCTGTGGCCAAACCGCGTGACACGAGAGGCGGAAACGGCATCGCCACGTCTCTTTAAAGTCGGCACGGGCAAGATCAGCTATTATCTGCGGGACAGGACGAATCGGTGCGGGGAGATGCTCGCCAACTACATAGCGCTGACCGGGCACAAGCACGGCACGATTTACAAGGAAATCCTCCACGCAATCGCGTCCGGATGCCGCAATGGGTTCGACCGTATCATTCGACAGCTACCCACAACTTGATGGATATGGGCGCATTCGCCGCAATGCCTGTCTCGCATGAAAATGGGTTCTTCACCGATTCGGTGCCGGACAACTATGGCGGGATGCTGGTAACCCATGAGGTGGCAGGCCCGATGGCCGTCGTGCTGCAGCAGGCGGTGCCGAATGATACCCCAGCCGCAAACCCTTTGCTCCGGCTCGATTGTAATTGTACGCTTTAAGGCACACTGTCACTTAGGGACACTGTGAGACCCCTCCGACGAGGATGAAACCCCCTTCGCTTTTGCGTCGACCCGAAGCGGATCTCAGCCGGCTGCCGATCCAGCTCGATCTCCGCGCGATCAGCCTTGCGGAAGGCGTGCGCGCCGCACTTTCGGTCGGTGCGATCGTCGTCGCGGATGAATGGCTACGCTCAGTCTTCGTGGTGGAGGCCGGTCTTGCCGCGCTCTTCACGTGCATGTCCGATCCAGGCGGGCCGGTCCACCGGCGGTTGCCGACACTCCTCGGTTTCGGTGTGCTCGGCACGCTCGCCACAGCTGCCTTTGGCCTGTTGCGGCATGGACCGCTTCCCATTGCCGTGGTCGGTGCCACCGGCGCCGTGTGCTGCACCAGCTTCGCGCGCGTATGGGGGCAGGCGGCGATGCAGGCAGGCAATCTGCTCACCGTCGTCGTCATTGTTGCACTCAGCCGTGCCCTGCCGCTTACCGCAGCGTTTCCTACCGGGGCTGCCTTCCTTGTCGGCAATCTATGGGCAGTGCTCCTGACGTTGGTGATTTGGCGGGTTTACCCGTTCGCGCCCGCTCGCCGCGCCGTCGGCGAATGCTACCGCGCCCTCGCGGGTTTCGCCGCGGGTCTACGTGTCTGTGTGCAGTACGACACATCTCCAAGCGCATGGGAGGCGCACGCACGCGCATTTCGCCGCGATGTTCGCGACACAATCGAAGGCGCGCGCCAAACGGTGCTGGAAAGTATTCAAGGGGGTGGTGCGCTTGGCCCGCGAGCGTCGCAGGCACTGCTGCGGCTTGAGACAGCAGATCAGATATTCGGTGCGCTGATCGCGTTCTCCGACTTGCTGGAGCATCGGCACGCACCGGAGGAACGCGCCGCTGCCGACCGCATGCTCCGCCTACTCAGCCCGTTGCTTATCGTGTTAGGCAATGCCGCGCGTACCGATCGGATCGTTCGCCCTGAACGGCTGGAGACGACGGCGCGGAAGATAGAGGCGATGGCGCCCCCCGCGGTGCAGACCGTGGCGGGCGTGCTGGTCGAGCGGCTGCGGATCGCCGCGACACTTGCCGCTCCCTCCGCAATTGTCCCGGGCTGGGAGGGGCGCGTGCCGCCGCCGTTACGCATTCGCTTGTTGGACCCTGTCAAGGCGAATCTAACTTGGCGATCAACCATCCTGCGTCATGCTGTACGTGCCGCGACCGTCTCGCTGCCCGCCTTCGCATTCACGCTCGGCTGGCCGACGCAATACTCCTACTGGCTCACGGTCATCCTCGTCCTGACCCTGCAACCGTTCTTTGCGCTGACGTGGCAGCGTGCGCTGGAACGCATCGGCGGCACGGTGCTTGGGGGGCTCCTGGCAGCTGGGCTCGCGGTCATTTGCACCACCCCCCTGCGCACCGCGGTGGCGTTCGTGCCGATTGCGATCCTCGCATTTACCGTCCGGCGTGCCAGCTTTGGCACGTTCGTCAGCCTGATAACGCCGCTGATCATCCTGCTGCTCAGCATCGTCCATCCCGGCACCAACGAACTCCAGATTGTTGCGCTCCGCGCGCTCTACACGGTGATCGGCGGTTTGCTTGCCGTCGCCGGCTGCCTGCTGCTCTGGCCGAGCTGGGAACCAGATCGGCTGCGCCAGGAGGTTCCGGCTGCGATCCGCGCTCATGCCGAATATCTGTGTGCCGTGCTGTCTAAGGCAGTCGGTGACGCGCCTGCCGGCGTCGATCCGGCGAGACGCATGGCCGGAATGGCGAGCAACAATCTGGAAGCCTCGATTGCACGTGCACTGCAGGAGCCGCAGCATGATCGGGGCGCCGGCGTTCAACTCGACGTGGCGATGGTGGTGGACGCGGCGTTGCGCCGCATGGCGGGCCGATTGTCCCTGCTCGCATTGGAGCCCAACCCGCGCGGTGAGATGACAGAAGCCGCTTGGCAACGCTGGCGCGGATGGCTTCAAAGTGCACTCGATACGCTCCAGCGGGGTCGCACAGAGATCGCCGTCCGCCCACCCGACAAAGCCACCGACGCGCTCGGGCGGATCGCGCGGCAGATCGACGTGCTCCGGGGCGCGATTAGCCGCCTGCCGTTGCAAGACCGTGCCGGGCCCGGCCGGCTGGTGCCCTGACTCCGCGCAGGACATCAGGCGTTCCCCGTCAGCATGGCGTCGTCGAACTGGCGGTCTCACCACCCACGCTCAATTCATGCGCCGTCCGAAAAGGGCTGCCAGGGCCAGGCCACCCGCCGTCAGCATGATTCGATCCGCGGCGAAATGCTCCGCCTGAGCGGTCGGAAAAGCGTGCGAAAAGCTTATCCCGTTCTACAAGGGGAATCTCCCATGAGATCGGTCCTGTGCCGAAATGAAGCGGTCGTCTCCAGTTGTGGCCGGATCAAATCGAGTCATCCGGATGGTGTGACGAGTTCTGGCAGGATTTGGTACGGCCTGATAAGCATTCATGCCGGCAAAGTTCAGCCAAACGTCCACGGGTCATCCCAGGTGAACCCCGGGCGCTCGGCGACGACCGCCGTCCACAGCGTCAGCACAGACGCATGGCCCTGGTCAGCATCGCGATGAGTTCGCTGCGTCTGGGGCGCCCGACGGCCTTTGGCTCACGTATACAATGACCTTGCCGGCGCTGTCGCACCGTATCTGCACGTTCTATCAGAGGCTGCCAGACTCTGGGTAGAGACGGTGACGAAATTCGCTGATGTTGTCAGCGTCGGCGGAGTAGTGTGGTCCGGAAGTCGGTCCTTGACACCTGCTCTGCCCGCCGGCCCCTTGATTCCGACAACGACGGACTTCATAAAGCAGAACCAACGCTTTTGACGCCAGGAGTGCGATCGCAAGTGGCAAATCCCGAGAAACCACCCAAAGCTTACATGAACCAGCGGTTTCTCGACGGCCGCGACGCGCGCGAGCTCCGCATCCTTGCGGAATATCTCGAGCCCTTGTCGCGATTCCGACGGCTGCACGTCAACGATACAATAGTCTTTATGGGGTCGGCTCGTTTGCTGTCACGAGAAGCCGCGACCAAAGCGTTGTCGAGGGCCGAGCGATCAGGCGCTGACACCACGGCGGCGCGTACCGCTCTGGAGATGTCGTCCTATTACGAAGCCGCTCGCGAACTCGCGCACCGACTGACGGATTGGTCGAAGAGCCTGGGGAGGGAGGAACACCGGTTCGTGATATGCACCGGTGGTGGGCCCGGGATCATGGAAGCGGCGAACCGTGGAGCATCAGAGGCCAAGGGGCTGAATGTAGGGCTGACGATCTCCATACCCAACGAGGAATTCGATAACCCCTATGTCAGCAGAGAGCTGCATTTCTTCTTTCACTACTTCTTTATGCGGAAGTTCTGGTTCGTCTACCTGGCCAAAGCTGTCGTACTGTTCCCTGGGGGATTCGGCACGCTGGATGAGCTGTTCGAGATCCTGACATTGGTGCAGACACGCAAGATACGAAAGCGACTTCCCATCTTGCTATTTGGGACAAAATACTGGAGCGAGCTTATCAATTTCGATGCTCTCGTTCGTCACGGCATGATTAACCCCGAGGACCTCCACCTATTTCGGCGGACCGACTCCATCGATGAAGCCTACGAGATCATCACGCGCGGCCTGATCGACAATGCGCTGCCAATCCCCGGCGCAACTCTTTGAGACCGTCGGAGAAGCGCGAAGCCACAGTGTTTGCGCCTTCAGTGCGCGCGCCGACTGGTTTCGGCGTGGTGGCCGTGGTGGCCGTGGTGAGGGCCTCTCCGCAGCCTGCGGACGAGCAATTGTTGCCGGCCGCGCGTGATGCACCTTTGCCGCGGACCATAGGGCGGACCCGCGCGCGTCCACGGTCGGACAGGCTGTGGCACTCTTGCTGCAGCCATCCATCGCCGTGGGTGGATGTAGTGCGGGAACGCCACGTCGCAACGGCAGGCACTGCGCATCTCCGAACTAGACGGCATGGTCGAAGTCCTCGGTCGGTCTCGACATCGGCCAAGTGTCATAATTCCATGCTCGGGCGGCGGCTTCAGCTTGTCTGATAGACCGCGCGCTGGGGTATCATGATCACTAATGCGTCACGAATAGGATCACCGCGATGGGCCGAAGACCGATCGACGATGCCACCGTGACCGGTGTCGAGTGCCAACAGCGTTGGCGCCCCAAGGAGGTTCAAAAGAATTCATCGCGTGTGAGCCGCTTCACACAAAGAAAACACGGCGTGGCACCAGAATCGGCTCCGTGCGCAGGCGCGATTCACTTTCAGTAGTCCCGGTTCTGGAACGCCAGGTCACCTGCTTATTCGGGGGAGGGAACTACGAAACGCTATCGGCTGAGACAAATCCTTGCCCGTATTGCGCTCACGCTTCTCATCACGGTCGGAGGAGGACGCCTCGCTCGCGCGGCCACATGGTCAACGACCGATCTCCGCTCGGGCGCGTCGCTCCCATCGGGTACGGTAACCGTCAATGACGTGACGGTTACGTGGCAGCTGGGGAACTATTGGTCCGATGGTCTGTGGATCTACGGTGTTCTCTGCGCCCCGACCTCGTTGCAGGCGCCCTATCCCCTCGCGATCCTCAACCATGGGCTGTCATGGGTGCAGCCCCGCCCACTCCAATATTATTACCCGGCAATTGAAGCGAATGGGTGGACTGGTTGCACGAACATGGCGGGAAACGGCTGGCTGACCGCGATCACGACGTACCGTGGCGAGATCATCGGTGCCACGGCCAACAGCGGGTTCCCCACTCCATACACAGGGTTCAATGCTACGTCCGACGGCGGGCTCGAGCTCTGCCTGGGCGAAGTCGACGATGTACTCAATCTTCTCTCTGCCGTGACAGCGTTGCCAATCGCCAGGGCAAACCAGGTGCTGATGTGGGGGCATTCGCATGGTTCGTGTATCACCGAACGGGCGATCGAGCCGGGCGCGCCCGTTCAGGTCGCGGTTTTGCTTGATGGTCCCACGGAGTTCACCACCTGGACAGGCAACAATCTCATCCTCGCCCCCACGGTCGCCGCCCAGAACGCTCGCTCGTCCGCATGGTCGCGTAATAGTCCGACCGCGCTTACCAATGTGACGTTTCTCCGCATCCAGGCGGAAGGCGACACGACGGTCACCCCCGATCAAGCCTGCGAGCTCGCCTCAAAACTCCCGGCAAGCGCGAACTACTATGTCTATTCTGCAATTAGTCCTCCGGGCGTCTACTGGGGCTCGCCGAAAGAATGCTCCGCCTTTTCGATGGCGTGGAGGAAAGGACAGCTGCTTCCTGACGAGGTCGCGGGCCAGCACTGGGCCTCGCCAACGCTCCTGGTGTACAGCGGCCTTAATCATTCGACGATCCGCGGCAAGGCATGGCCGGAGTTCAGGAGCTTCGTCAACACTGTCGCCAGTAGCGGAGGCTGGCACGCATCGACCCCGGCACAGTACTCGCCTTTCGAGAACTGACCGCCAGGGCGGCTAGCTGCCCCTTGAAAAATCGTGCGTATACTCGAGCGCAGACGCCGAAGCGCGCGGCAAGGTGCATGCTCGCTAGTGGCCGGCTCGTGGACGACCGTACCCCGTGCAGATGCGAGTTACGTCCGATAACGCTGTGGCGATGCGTACGCGTTTGCCAATGCACCATGTCCCAGCCTCCGATCCTCACCGTCGGCATGATTTTAACATTGTTGCAAGGTCAAGCAGAGGAGGCTCAACTCGAGGCTCCGCAAACCTCGGAGGACGGAGGATGGATAGGACATGGGAGCGGTCTGCCGCGGCTGCAACGCGAGACCTTGCGGCGTTCGTAGAGGTGGTACTCAAAGATCGCTTTTCCTGCCGCGCGTTTCGACCGGAACCCGTGCCCAGGGCAATAATAGAGCGCATCCTGGCAATGGCGCAGCGCTCCGCCTCCTGGTGCAACAGCCAGGCGTGGCAGCTCCACATCACCGAAGGAGCGGCTACCGAGCGGTTCCGTCAGGCGCTGCTGACGCAAGTCGCGGCTCATCCGGACGGCGATTGGGATATCGAGCCCCCGCGCGAATACCGCGGCATTTATCGCGAACGTCGACGAGAGTGTGGCTTCCAGCTCTACAGTGCGCTCGGCATCACGCGCGGCGATCGCGATGGCTACGCTAGGCAGGCACTTCAGAATTTTCGCCTGTTCGGTGCGCCTCACGTAGCGATCGTCACGAGCGACGAAGCCCTGGGCCCCTATGGCGCGGTAGACTGCGGCGCCTACGTAGCGACCTTTATGGTCGCCGCTCAGTCCTGTGGTGTGGCGACCATCGCGCAGGCTGCATTGGCGCGACAGGCGTCGTTCCTCCATCGGTTCTTTGGCATCGGCGCTGACCGGTCCGTTGTTTGCGGCATCTCGTTCGGCTTTGCCGACGAAGCCCACGAGGCAAACAGCTTCCGCACGAGGCGGGCTTCGATCGACGATGCTGTCGACTGGGTAACGGAATAGGCAATGTTCAACTCTTGGGAGCAGTCTTTTGATGCGGAGCTGTCGCGGTACCGCTAAACACTTACAAGCTGGGCTCAAAGGTCAGTGGCGTGACGAGCAGCACCGGTTCGCCGCTAGCAAGTCCTGTCGCGGCTAGGATAAGGCCAATCGGCATTCGCCTGCAGCTGGCCCACGATGGGAGACATCCCTCCGGCGAGGCGATGGGCTGCCTCAGATGTGGGAGGCGCAGACGCGCACGACGCTGGACGTTGGCGACGAGCCAATATCGACGAGATGTCGAAGCTGGGCTATTGCGCGGAGGCTAATGCTGGTGGCGAAGCAGCGCAGGCGGCACTGAGGCAGCGTGACCATGACGTGGTGCCGTGCGACCGGCGAATGTCGGGACTCGAGGGGCCTGGCTCTATGACTGGTTGTCCGAACTTCGACCTCATCTGTGTGCGCGGACCGCTTTCATTACCACCGACACCCTGATGACGACGTCTTGCCGCCTCTTGGTCCACGCCAAACGGCCGGTACTGGAGAAGACGTTCGTTTCGGAGGGGATACGGCAGTTGCTGGCGCAGCGACTACCGGGCACGCCGGCATCGTAGGCCAACTCTGACCCTGGTGCCGGTCACCTCGTTCGCTGAACACGACAACGGCATCTGCGGCGCGCGCGCCGGACTCGTTGTGGTCGCACGACCAGACAGCGACCACAACGCGCGCCCGCGGCACGGTTACTGGGCGAGTGATATCTTTACACCCGCGGTTCCGACGGACAGGCTGACACCTTGGGTCGTGGAGCTCAGGTGGATTACCACTCCGTTTTGGTTCTGCAGTGCCGCGACGTTGCCGCCACCTCCGAGTGTGACGCCTGCGCCGACCGCGGAAAAGACGCCGTTGATCTGTTGGGGAGTATGAAGGCCCGTTACGGTTCCAGCGGCGGTATAGTTTGAGATGCCCACGCTACCGATCGAAAGTCCGCTCACCTTTAAGGGATAGCGTGTGCCCTGAAAGATGAGAGTGCCGCTGCCCCAGCTATAGCCAATACCTGCAGCGACTGAGCCGCCTGACAATTCGATGATACCGTCTGGCGTTTGTGCCCATGACACAACCGGATGAGCGAGCTGCAACGCGAATCCGAGACCTAGTATTGCAAGAATCTTGTGCATTTGGCAGTCCTTTCGTTGCTGATGACGAAAGCGTGACATAGGCGTCTGAGCCCGGACGACGTGCGGGTCTCAGCTATATTTGTAATGGCAACCCAGCTGCCATCACAATAGGTCGCGTCATACGGTCGAAACTCGAACCTTGCAGCGCACGGGGATCCTCCTGGCTCTCAGCCACCAATGCGAGGCCTCACGCCCTGAACTACTGGAAGGCGACCGAGGTGGCCATGCAAAATCGGAAACATCCCAAGCGTCCCACATTATCGGGAGGGAATGCCCTGCGCTGCGTCTGTTCACAAGCTCGAACGAAATAGAACATCTTCGTATCTCGCAACGGTCCTGGTGCTGACTTCAGGCGAGCGCCTTAGCTATCTCCACAATAGTATCGGCCGTCGCCGCGGCGCCCCCGGCGATTACCGCGATGCCGGTTACCGCTGCGGTCTTGCCGAGCTTCGCGCCTTCCATCTCCTGATAGACCTTGAGCCGCGCCCGATAGGTTTCCGAAAACAGTTCGTTCGACTTGCCCGCGGCGGAGAGCTTGCCAATCTGGTCGAGCAGGTCGTCGGCCTTCGTGCCCATCGTCTTCAGCTTCTTCTGAACGTCGGCCGGTGCATCCTCGCCGGCATCCTTGATGCTCTTCATCAGCGCCTTGGCCTTCGTGTAGAGCTGGTCGGCGAGCTTGTCCTTCTTCGCGTTCTTGCCGTCGTATTCCGTCAGCAACTTCTCGAGTCCGCCGATGCTCTTGACGAACGGGACACCAAGCGCCGCGGCCAGTTCCTTGCCGACCTTTCCGCTCGTTTTCTTGGAATCAGTCCAGTCCTTGGCCAGCGCCGCGTCGGTGTTGATGATGTCCGTCTCGGCCTTCTCCATGTCACGGCAGTGATTGTAGATGTCCGTCACCATGCTGGCGCATGTCTTGGCGATCGAGAGGATCGCCACAGCGGAGCTCGCGCCGAACGTCATGATCGTGTGCGCGACCGACGCCGCCACCGACACGACGCCGAGCACGACCCGCATGGCGAACAGCCCATCGTATTTCGCGAGCGCTTTATTTTTCCGTGTCTGGGCCGTCCATTGCGCCTCGGCCGCCTGCACCGCCGCCTTGCCCTGCGCATCGCAGATCTGCTTGCACGTGTTGTTGAAGGTCTTTACCCGGTCCTCCGCCTCCTTCATGTCGCTTGGCGGGTCTTTCGCGTAGCTGGCGTCGAGCTTGCTGGCGCCCTCCTGAAAGGCCTTCTTTGCGTCGCTTAGCACGTCAACAGCCGCCATCACGATCTTCTGGAGGATGACCTTGTCGTCCTTGAGCGCCTTCTGCAGGTCGGATGGCGGGTTCTTCAGCACCACATCTATGACCATCGACGGGACTTCGATGTTCTTGACCTTCAATCCCTGAGCGAGGTCGACGCTGGTCACCTCGATATCGGGCATGTGCGTTCCCTCTGGCGGCCTCGTGCTTCGGTATGGCTTATCTTAGCATCATGCGGCTATGTGTAGAGATCATTTTCCGGCGGCTTGATTGCCGCCACTCCGGCAGCCGCCGGCATCGCCGCAGCGCGCGCCCGGGAGGGGCCGCTGCTGCCCTTTGGGATCCCTACGACGGTGCCCTGCGTTGCCCGGTCGCCCTTGGAGACCGACAGAGAAACGCGAAGCCTCTGTTCGGTCTCGTGCGGGCGCGCGACCCGGATGCCGGCCGGCTCGGCACGGCCGAACGCCAAGGCGACCCCGAGAAGCAGCAGCGCGCCGTCGGGCACGGCTCTGAGATCGTAGCCAGTCGCCGGCACGATCTCGCGTAAGGTCGCGACGCGCGCAGCGCGCTTGGGGGCGCGAGCCTTCCCCGCGCTGGACCGCCTTCCGAGCGAGGCCGGCAAGCTTTTCGCCAACATCGGCGGCGCCGCTGGGGGACGGGAGGCGGCCCAGGGAGTGCGGGTAGGGATTCCCGCGTTGAGGAGCCGGACTGTGTTGGCCGCGAGCGGACGCGCGGCGGCGACGGATAGCGCACTTCGGCGAGGAAGGCGCCGATTTCGGCCGGGTTGTCGGGGAGCGCCCCGAGGCGGTGCTCGCACCAGAGGCGCCAGACGCGCACCGCGGCCCAGTAGGCGCAGCGCGTGTCGTTGGCTTTGGCGCAGCGGCCGAGACCATCGGCGGTGCGCCCCGCGGTGGCGAGGTTGCGCTCGGCCTCCGGGATGTCCTCGTCCATCAGCCCGTCGAACCAGTGTCGGATAGCCGCGGGATCGCCGGCCGTTGGCGCAGGCCGTCGGGCCGCCAGCGGCAGTCCGGCTCGGACCCGGGTCGGCGGCGGCAGGTGGGAGCGGTGTGGGCTGGTCTAGGGTGAGCGGGTCCTTCATGGCGGGGGCTCAGGCGGTCGGCCGGCGCAATCGCCTTGAACACGACCGCCGAATCATCGCCGCCGAAAATGATTAGCGGGACGGTCACACAAAGCCGCACCTCAGCGTCGCCCGTAAATCAGCTAAGCGGCGCGGCGGATTAGTTCGCTTCGGCCGTGGCGTGTCAGGAGATGAGTTATCTCTATAGCAAGCAACTCAGAGGTCTATAGAGTGCGCGTGCAGGCCTATGCTTTTTTATGCTAAGAGCTCGCTCCGCGATGGTCCACGGGCCGTCGGAGGTAAAAGTGGGATCGGGCAAACTTCATTGGTCCGGTCCCGCACACTGGAGGATCCGGCCATGGGTGACACCACGTCAGCAGCCATCCCTAAACTGTCGGGGTACGAGTGATGATGGGGCTCATTCCGCCCCATGAACTACCAATGCTGATCTGGCCGGCGGCGTTCATGGTCTTGCTCGCCTCTACATTCCTCTGAGGGCCTGCAGCGGCTGTCGCTGTACCGCCAGTTCGTTCTAGCGGTCCCCGATGATGCCAGGGAGTACGAATCTGCTAATTTGCGACTCGTACCGCTAAATCCTTGACTCGATCGGAAGACCGAATGCCTGCCGCTGGAGGGTAAACCCGGTGTTGGTGTGCGCTATGTCGTTGATGGCCAGGTGCGCGACGCGCGCGGGATGGGAGGCGATTGTCGGCGCCGGCTCTATCAATTCACAGCGGCTTCCGGGACTCTGCGGCGAATCCTTGCCAAACGGTTGAGGGTGCCAATATTCAGCGGTGTGCCCCTCCGGTGCGGCACGAAATCATGAACGGACGCCGCCATGTTCCCCAGCCCGACCCGCGTGTTCCTGACCAAAGGCATCGGCGTGCACCGCCACGCCCTGACGGCTTTCGAATTTGCGCTGCGCGACGCTGACATTGAGCAGCAGAACCTGGTCTATGTGTCGTCGATTCTGCCACCGCGCTGCGAACTGATCGCCCGCGAAGCGGGGGTCGAGTACCTCAAACCCGGCGATATAACGTTCTGCGTCATGGCCCGCGCGGAGACGCATGAGTTCGGACGCCATGTCTATGCCAGCATCGGTCTGGCTCGCCCGGCCGATCCCGCCATGTACGGCTACATTTCCGAACTGCACGGCTACGGCAAGACCGTCGAGTCGAGCGGCGAGCAGGCCGAGGATCTTGCCGCGACGATGCTGGCCTCGACGCTCGGGCTGGAATTCGATCCGGACGCGGCGTGGAACGAACGCAAGCAGATCTACGAACACAGCAACCTGATCATCGACAGCACGTCGATTACGGCTGCGACCGAGTGCGGCGTGGCGAACCACTGGACCTGTGCCGTCGCGGCCGCGGTTTTTCTTTTCTGACGGGCAAATCTGGTATTGACCACCTCGGCACCCACACCACAGGTGACCGCCGTGGTCGATTTGCTGGCCGAAGTGCCGCTCCCCTCCGCCACCACGCTGGGCAGGGCGGCGGCCCTGCGGTCAGGACGGAGATCGGCCTGTTCGACAGCCTTGTCGCGGCCGGCTGCCGCTGATCGACGAGCCGGCGGAGGTGCCACTGCCGCCGCTCACCCTGACCGAGCGGCAGCGGTTCGCCTACAGGGAACTCGACGCGGCTGTCGCCCAAGCCGAGCAGGTGACGCGCGAGACAAGGCGCGCGCTTGACTGGTTGCCGCACAGCGGGAGGCGGGAGAACGCTGCCTCGGCGTGGGCGGCGCACCACGCGGCGGCGGCGACACGGGCGGCTCGTGTCGGGACACCGGAACTCCGCGACTGACGGCGACGGTGACGCGAGAGGGCTACATTGAACGTTGTCTCTACGACCTGGCATCGCCGACCTTTTCTTTGGCCGCGCAGCAGTTGCATGTGCGCAACTTCCCGGGGCAGCGTGAGTGATGGGGTTGGAAGGGAGAACAAGCTGCGCGGGGAACTAACACGAAACGAAATGACCCGCACTTCATGGCAATTTTGTCTGCGTCGTTGCCGAAAGCCAGTTTGGGGGAGAGAAGGGGCAAACCCCTTGGTCCCCACTGAGCCGCATCTGCGGCAAGGTGAGAGAGGGTCAGGGATCGTCACTCATGCAGAGCGCAGCATGACGGTATGCCGAGTCCTGGATTATCTGGAGAACGGGCGCCCGCCTACAGGCGAGCGCCACTCATGTTAGAATCCTTTCAGCATAATCATAGGCCGGCGGGGAAGGCCAGCAGCTTATCGCTTGGCTGATGCCTGTTGACCGCGCTGTGCACGGAATCCAACTTTTGCGGCGCGCGCTGCTTGGATGCGAGATCAGCGGTGATGTAGACGCTGGTTGTCTGGATATTCTCGCGGCCGAGCCAGAGGGCAATCACAGCGGAACCGACTCCGGATTGCAACAGACGTCTCAGGATGTGCGGCGACACCCTTTTGTTGGCCAACCGTTCAGCGACCCGGAAGGCTCGCCCCGCAGGCCAGTTGGGCGCGCGGTATTGCGTAGTCCAGTCCACTTGGCACGAGCCCCCGGCAGGCCAAAAAGCGAAGAAGCGATCGACTCGCTGTCAACGGTACACTCCGACCGCGCCCCTGCTTAGTGCAAGCGCCGTCGCATACGAAATTCGCTATGGTTCCCACAGACAAGCCCTCCCAACCGATGGCGGCATCACAACATGTGCGAACAAATCGCCGCACGATCTGCGCGTAACGGATCCTGGTGGTCGCGGTGGCGCCGACCACATGGCGCAGATCATCGTCGTAGCTCGTCAGCCACGAGTTGACCTCATCCTCAGATCGCACAACCATGGGCTCCCTCCGGGTAGCCGCAATGGCGAGCGGAAGGTTCCGTAGATTACGCCGAGCGAAAAGGTTTACAGTGACGTGGCTTCCGGCACTGCTATACGTCTGCACCGACGCTTTGACCGGACCTCTGCACCGAGGCTTTGACCGGTTACCTGACGAGCCGCCTGATCCCTCCGGTTCCTTCCATGTACCGCTGTGTCGTAGACCCGTTTGCTCCTGTTGGAGCGGGTTGCACCTCCAGTTGGGAGCCCTCCCCGCAGGTGCGGATGAACAGACCTGCACAGCGCAGGCATGCGAGGGTGCGGTGCCGGTTTGCGCGCGGTGCGCAGCGGCATCCCTGCGCCGAGGCGGGCCGGCGCGCGGGCCCGAGCGTGCCCCTCCGCACGGCCGGTTCAGAAATTATGCTTCTCGGGTAGTGCGACCCGCTGCTTGATGGCGGTGCCACACTCGCGAGCATCGAAGACGGTACGCAGGGAATCCTCAGTGCGGGCGGCGTGGCACTGCTGGATGATCGAGGCCCAACCTCACGCCCGACCGATCGCACGCCTCGCGCCGGCGCGTCATGATGCGAAGTGACCCTCACGCTGAGAGGTCAGATAGCCCGATTATCATATGAGATTGTGACGATCCCCGAACGCAAGACCAGGATTGGACTACCGAGGACGGGTTTGCCGTATTGCATCATTCTGCCTTTGTCGTTCTGTAGCCTGGGATGTCCGAAACCCTAATGACGGAGGAAACTCGCTCTTGCGCCGCGCGTTGGCCAGTGTAACCAAAAGTTCGTCATAGATAGATTTCATTTGAAGCTGTGGGCGCCCGCCAGACCAGCTACCGTGACCTCAAATACTCACCCGTCCACGAAACTGGGAGCAGGCCTAGAACGGAGGAGATCGTCAATCATGGTGCTGGAGATTCCATATTCTGCCTCTCGCGCGGCTGGTTCATCCCCGCAGCCGTCCAGTTTTGACACGTCGCCGTCGCAAGCGTGGGCCGACGCTATGGCTCGGGCCAAGATAGACAGTAAGCAGCCGGAGGTGCCGGTGAGGCCGGGCGATACCTTGACCGGCATTTCCAGCAGCCACCAGGACGCGCTGTCCAGCGTGGAAGCGATCAACCCCGACCTAGATAATCCCGTTTTTGGCTTTAACCGGATCTTTCCCGGCCAGACAGTCGATCTGCCCAAGAGGACCCCGGCCGAAGTGGTGAGTGGGGTCAACAATTCGCAGATCAAGCCGATCATCACCGACATGGCCAACGCCAATCTGGCCGATCAGGGGGTGCTGGATGCTAATCGGACCCACGACCCGACAGTCGAAGCCGATGCCCAAGCGCAGCAGACCGCAGCCTGGAAAGCGGTTCAGCATGGTACGTACAACATGCTGCTGGACAATACTTCCGACGCCACGCCGGACCAGACGGCGCTTGCGCAACTCCACCATCTTGACGCGCTGGAGCCCGGCAACACAAAATTTGCTAACGCAAACGATGCCGCCCTGAAGGAATGGCAGCAGCTGAATCTTGGCCCGATCATCGCCGCCTACAACGGTGGCCGTGGCCAGCCGACCAACCTCGCTAATGCAAT